>CAJJQT010000028.1 GCA_905193995.1 uncultured Porphyromonadaceae bacterium
TGTGCTTTTTTTGCTATAGTATTGGGATTTAAAATATTTTCCGTCCCAGCAAAAATAAATATGACGGAGGGATATTCCCAGTCTATGTCGATGCCGTCGATGCCGTATTCGTCAAGGACTCTCCGGCAGTCCGCAGCAAAAGCCTTGCGGCAGTCGGCGTCGGCGCAAAGCTCGCTGAAATTGCCGCTCTCCCAGCCTCCGATCGAGAGCAGCACCTTAAGCCGGCTGCTGCGCTTCTTGAGCTGGGCGACTTTCCTCAGATTGTCGGGACTGTCGATGCTGATACTCCTGAACGAATCAGACACATGGCCGAAAGCATAATTTATATGGGTCACGTATACGGGATTGGGCGTACCGGTCGACCAAGAGGTGAAGTATGCGAGCACTATATGGTCGTCGTCCATGGGATCGGCAGGCTCGTTGACCTGAGTCCCGGCCGGTCCGGGTTCGGGATCGGGTTCAGGCTCCGGATCGGGTTTCACCACAGGTTTCTTCGGTTCGTCATTGCCCGACGAGCAGGCCGTAAGAGAGGGCATGGCTGCGACTGACGCAAACAGCAGCATGCACAGAACAGGAATCAGTCTTTTCATTTTTCAGGTATTTCAGCTGTCTTACAGAATTATTAAGAGCTTAAGCACGGCAAAATTAATCATAATTCCGGTTACGTACAAATTCCACGCAGACAAAAAGGCGCAGGGCGCACCAAAGCGGAAAAAAGGCTTTTTGCATAGTTTGAAAAAAATTCTTAACTTTGCCACAAAGCCTTAAATGCAACGACAAACAGAGCGACGATGAGCGACGAATATACTCCCGAAGACCCCGAAGAAAACGACGGATACATCACTGAGGACCCCGAAGAATACGATGAAAACATCAGCGGGGAATCCGGCACCGGCGATGCGGCCCCGGCCGAGACGGCCATGAAACCTTACAGCGCGCCCGAAGATGTGGTGCGCCACCATCTGCGCGGCATGTTCCAGACCTGGTATCTTGACTATGCCTCGTACGTGATACTGCTGCGCGCCGTGCCCAGCATCGACGACGGCCTGAAGCCTGTGCAGCGCCGCATCCTCCATTCGATGAAGACACTCGACGACCGCCGCTTCAACAAGGTAGCCAACATCGTAGGCAACACCATGCAATATCACCCGCACGGTGACGCCTCGATCTATGGCGCGCTGGTGCAACTGGGCCAGAAGGAGCTGCTGGTCGAGACTCAGGGCAACTGGGGCAACACGCTCACCGGAGCCGGAGCAGCCGCCGGCCGATACATCGAAGCCAGGCTTTCGGGTTTCGCCCTCGACACGCTTTACAGCCCGAAGGTGACCGAATGGACCTGGAGCTACGACGGCCGCAAGAAAGAGCCAGTCACGCTGCCGTCGAAATTTCCGCTGCTGCTCGCACAGGGCGCCGAAGGCATCGCCGTGGGCCTGTCGTCGAAAATCCTGCCCCACAACTTCAACGAGATCATCGACGCCGCCGTCGCTCACCTCCGCGGCGAGGAATTCACGCTGCTGCCCGACTTCTTCACCGGGGGATTCATCGACGTGTCGCGTTACAACGACGGCCGCCGCGGCGGTGTGCTGAAGATCCGCGCCAAGATCGAAAAGATCGACAGCCGCACGCTGGCCATCACCGAAATACCATTCGGCACGACCACCGGTTCGGTAATCGACTCGATCCTTAAAGCCTTCGAGAAAGGCAAGATAAAGATCAAGAAGGTCGAAGACAACACAGCCATGACCGCCCGCATCGTGGTCCATCTGCTCCCGGGCACGTCGTCGGACAAGGCCATCGACGCGCTGTACGCCTTCACCGACTGCGAGATGAGCGTATCGCCCAACTGCTGCGTGATCCGCGACAAAAAGCCTGTGTTCATCGGCGTCAGCGACGTGCTGCGCCACAGCGCCGAGCGCACCGTCGAGATACTGCGCGCCGAGCTGCAGATCGACCTCGGCGAGCTGCGCGAGCAGCTGCTCTTCGCCTCGCTCGAGCGCATCTTCATCGAGCAGCGCATCTACGAGGACAAGGAATACAAGGAGGCCGCCGACATCGACTCGGCCGTGGCGCACGTCGACGCGCGCCTGAAGCCGTTTACCAAAGGGCTTCCGCGCGAAATCACCCGCGACGACATTCTGCGTCTGTTCGAGATCAAGATGAAACGTATCTTCCGCTTCAACAGCGATGAGGCCGACCGCCACATCGAGGCCCTCGGCAAGCGCATCGACGACGTCCTCTACAACCTTGACAACATAATCCCCTACACCATCGACTGGTACACGCGGCTCAAGGAGAAATACGGCGCGCAGTTCCCGCGCCGCACCGTCGTGCGCGGTTTCGACTCGATCAACGCCGCCAACGTGGCCGAGGCCAACGAAAAGCTGTACATCAACCGCGCCGAAGGCTTCATCGGCACGGGGCTGAAGAAAGACGAATTCGTGTGCAACTGCTCCGACATCGACGACATCATCCTCTTCTACCGCAACGGCACCTACAAGATAGTCAAGGTGCAGGAGAAGCTCTTCGTCGACAAGGGAGTCATCTACCTCAACGTGTTCAAGCCCAAGGACGAGCGCACGACCTACAACGTCATATTCCGCGACGGCCGCGACGGCCCGTACCTGATCAAGCGCTTTCACGTCACGGGCATGACGCGCGACCGCGTCTACGACCTCACCACGGGCGCCCCGGGCAGCAAGGTCATGTGGCTCACGGCCAACCCCAACGCCGAGGCCGAGGTAGTGAAAGTGGTGCTGAAGCCGCGCCGCGGTCTCAAGAAACTGCAGCTCGACATCGACTTCTCCTCCATCGGCATCAAGGGCCGGGGAGCCAAGGGCAATCTGGTGACGCGCAACGAAGTGCAGCGCATCTCGCTCAAGGGTCACGGCGTGTCGACGCTCGGCGGCCTCGAGGTGTGGTTCGACCCCGACGTGCTGCGCCTCAACACCGAAGGCCGCGGACGCCTCTTAGGCGAATTCGCCGGCGACGACCAGGTGCTGGTCGTGACGCGCACGGGCGAGTTCTACACCACCTCGTTCGCCACCACCAATCACTACGACGACGATATCCTGCTGATCGAGAAGTTCGATCCGTCGAAGGTGTGGACCGCCATCCTCAACGACGCCGACCAGGGCTACCCATACATCAAGCGCTTTAAGTTCGAGCCCTCGGCCAAACGCCAGCGCTACCTGACCGACAACGAGAAATCAACCCTCATAGCACTGAGCGACAATGCCGGAGCCATGTTCCGCGTGACCTTCGGCGGTCCGGACTCGTTCCGCGAGCCTCTTGAGGTTGACGCTGAGGAATTCATCGGCCTAAAGTCGTTCAAGGCCCGAGGCAAGCGCCTGACGACATATACCGTCGGAAGCGTCGAGGAGCTGGAGCCGAAGGCAGTCGCCGCAGAAGAGCCGTCGCAACCTGAACCTGCCGTTGACGACGAAGGCAACAACCCGGCCGACGGCGACCTGGCCGCCGACCAGAGCGACGACGTGATCCGCGACGAAATCACCGGACAGCAACGGCTTTTCGACTGATCATGCGCCTGCTAATCATCATATGCGCCCTCCTCGCCGCCTGCGGTTTAACCGCGGCGCAGAGTGCAGCCGAAGACAGCTGCAAGGCCGAAGTATTCCGTCCCGTGGTATCGGCCTATACGGTGCAGGCCGGTTCAAGCCACCTGCGCGACACATACCTTACCCCGCTTGGATATTCCGGCTGGACTGCAGGCATCGGCTACGAACGATTTCAGGCAATGAAATTCGACCCGGAGCGATGGATCATGCGACTCGAGGGATCGTTCGGCCTGTCATCGGGCGATAATCCCGCCCGTACGGCCACCATGTGGAGCATTGACTTCACCCCGTCGTGGGCGATGATGCGCCGCTTCCGCCCCGCTCCGGCCCTGACGCTCGCCGCCGGCGGCATAGCGCGCGGCGATCTCGGCGTGCTGTATCTGGCCCGAAACAGCAACAATCCGGCCTCTGTCAAGGCCTCCCTGACCATAGGCGCCACAGCAATGGCCACCTACAGCGTCACGCTGGGCCGACTGCCTGTGACACTGCGCTGCCAGCCATCGTTCGACCTGCTCGGAGCTTTTTTCTCGCCCGACTACGACGAACTATACTATGAGATTTGGCTCGGCAACCATAGCGGCCTATGCCACTGTGCGTGGCCCGGCAACTTTGTGCATATCGACAACCTGCTGACGGCCGACCTTCGCTTCGGTGCCACCAACCTGCGGCTGGGATACCGCTTCGAGCTACTTTCGACCAAGGCGTCGGGCATAGTAAGCCGCGCCGTCAGCCACCGGTTCGTGATCGGCATCGCCACCGAATGGCTCAGTGTCCACAGCGGACGCCGCAGCATAGCCGACTCGCGCCTAATCTCGGCCTTCTATTGAATCAACCGACATGAAAATTTCACGACTCATACCACTGTTGATCGCCGCATTGGCCGCTATGGTTTCGTGCCACAGCGTCGACAAATGGGACAATGACCCTGAAGGCAACTTCGACGCCCTCTGGACCATCATCGACCGTCACTATTGCTTCCTCGACGAGAAAGGCATCGACTGGGACTCCGTTTACCGCGAATACCGGCCGCGGGTCACACCGGAGACCAACTCGGTCGACCTGTTCAAGATCTGCGCCGAGATGCTCGACGAGCTGCGCGACGGCCACGTAAACCTCACCGGCTACTATGCCACCTCCTATTATAAAAAATGGTGGAGCGACTATCCGCAGAACTACGACAACCGCCTCGTCGACCAGTATTACATGCACTTCGAGGGTCTGACACGCAACGGCCTTACCTACTACATACTGCGCGACTCAGTGGCTTACGTGCGCTACCCTTCGTTCTCATACAGTCCGGGGGAAAACACACTTGACTGGATGCTCGCCATACTGTCGAAATGCCCGGCCATGGTATTCGATATCCGCGACAACGGCGGGGGCGACCTCACCAACGTAGAGGCCATCGGACGCCGCTTCATCTCACGTCGCACCCTTGCAGGATACATCACGCACAAGACCGGCCCCGGCCACAGCGACTTCTCTGAACCCTACGCCTACTATTTCGAGCCTGCGGCCGGCCGCATGATATGGTACAAGCCGGTAGTTATTCTTACCAACCGCAGCACGTTCAGCGCGGCCAACAATTTCGCCTCGTTCATGCATTCGCTCGACGACGTGAGACTTGTGGGCGACCGCACCGGCGGCGGATCCGGCATTCCGTTCAATTCCGAGATTCCCTGCGGCTGGGCCGTCCGCTTCTCGGCCTCGCCTGTCTACGACGCGCAGATGCGCACCACCGAGCAGGGCATCGCCCCCGACCTGAAAGTCGACCTCGACCCCGAGCTCGCCCTCAAAGGCACCGACACCATGCTTGAAGCCGCCATCGACCTCACCCTCTCCATGTCCGCCTCCCGCGCCTGCCAACGCGCCTCCCGCCGCTGATACGTAGACTGATACTTCAATTATGCGCCTAATGGGGAGAACATTATCTCAAAAAAAACAGTCAATTATATTTGCAATTATAATCACATTTACTAATTTTGTACCGTAATTTGTATATTTAAATGTCATCAGCATTTAGATAACTTTATTACAATTATTTAGGAAAGCGTTTACCACGCTCTTTCTTGACTTTCCGAAATCTGGTAAATTTCATTCACTGTCAAGAATGCAGCAAATGGTAGATGCCTTATGGATATGTATATGAATAATAGTTTGCGCGTAAGCGCATTCTATGAATGCTTACACATATTCTGCGTGAGGCTTCTGCGTGCTCGTTCAACAGTGAAGGGCAATACCAGAGCCTCGGAAAGTGGAACGGGCAACAGTATGGCTCTCACGCTTTTTTTGTTTAATTCACTTCTTCCAGGCAGAGGGCGTCAGGAATTATTACAGAACATGAAACAATCTGTATTCAAACTGTTGCGGGTTCTGTCTGTTATCTGCGCCATCGTGACACCACTCACATCCGAAGCCCTGAGAATAGACAATACCCATTACCGTTTCTGCGTAATGGACGATGGTACCATTACTGATTATGCGACTCTTTCGGCATATAATTCCAACCAACTGCCGTCATTCGCATCCGCAAGATGGTCAGCATATAATGGTGTGGAACTGAAAACACATGTAAATAATCTGACGTCGAACTATACCACAGACGTTCCGGCATTGATGACCCGAACATATTCAGGGAGTGATTGCAGTATCTATCATCGCTGGACTAAGGGCTATAACGGTGTGGGGTATGATCAGACAACCTATTTTTATATAACAGTAGATGCCCCATCAGACATAACATTGACAGATGCACCTTCGAAGATGCTCGTCGGGGAAAAAGAAACTCTAAAGAAGAAGCTCGAAGGTTCATATACCAGTTTCTCGGGAAACGGATATTTCGCATACGAATACTCTTCCTCAGCAAGCGATGTCGTTTCTGTCTCGCAAGGAACGATTACAGCAAAACAAGTGGGCAAAGCAATCATAACAGTAAAGGCTTATGCAAAAAACCGCAAATACGACGGCAGCTACTACATCGGATCGGCCTCTGTCGAAATAGAGGTTGTCGACAACATGGATCCGGTTGATATAACACTTAGTCAACTGGAAATGGCTATTGATGTAGGAGAAGAAAAAACGATATCCGCATCATTGACTCCGGAAGATGCACGGACAACCATAACATGGTTAACTTCTAATCAGGAAATAGCGACCGTTCAAGACGGAAAAATAAAGGGAATCGGTCGGGGCACTGCCATAATTGAGGCCCGCACAGCCAATGGCCTTTCCGCAAAGTGTTATGTTACTGTTTTAGGAGAAGAAGACTATAAACATGTATTGATTGACGAGCTTTATTATGATATTGATCGTCATTCTAAAACTGCCACGGTTGTTCCGAAACTGCCGGGCAAAGAAAACAGCTCATACGTCACAGGAAAAGTGATCATACCCGAAAGAATCAGTTTTTACAATAACGATTACACCGTTAATACAATCGGCAAGCAGGCATTTTACAAATGCAGCATTTCCACCGCTGATATTCCTGCATCAGTAACAAGAATCTGCGGATCAGCATTTTCAGAAACGATGTTGGACGAAATAGAGTTACCCGACAACCTCACTGAAATCGGAGAAATGGCTTTCGCCGGCAGTCGCATAGAATCCATCATCATCGGGCCGAAAATTACTCAAATTGGGAATGGAGCTTTCAGCAATTGTGAACAGTTACAGGCCATATATATAGACAACGGCAATGCGCATTTTACCATTTATGAAAATTGCTTATACAATACCACAAAGACAATTCTATTCTATATACCCGTAAACAGCCTGTCCGTCAAATTATATGACGGTCTCAAAACAATAAACGGATATGCTTGCCCAGGCAACACATATATTCAGAATATTGTATTTCCCGAACAATTAACAAACATAGGTGAAGGTGCATTTCAGAATTGTTGTAACCTATCTTCCATCATTCTTCCCGAAACGATTATTGGTTTAGAGCAAAATGCTTTTAGGGGTTGCACAACTTTGACGTCAATAGTAGTAGAAGCCTTGAGGCCGCCTTTTGTAGCTGAAAATTCATTTGATAATTATAATGCCGTATTGGTTGTTCCCAAAGGCCGTGTAACGACATATCAAAAACATGAAATTTGGGGCAAATTCAAAAAAATAACTGATGAGAAACAAAACGGAATAGATACGATCTTAACTGACCACGACCTAAAAGACGGATATACAATATTCAATATATCAGGAATCCTTATTAAATCAAACGCAACGCAAACAGAATGGAATTCGTTGCCGGCAGGCATATATATTGTTAATGGCAAAAAAGTCGAAAAAAATAATATCTGAATTATAACCTGCTTACTTAATGGCATAGAACAAGAGATAAATACTGATCATAGGTATTTATCTCTTGTTTCATATTCACTTACCAGCGACACTGATTCTCGTAAATTCCTGATACTTTGAAGCTATTTTGGACAACACGCTATATATCAATGCCATCTAAAAGCTACTTGAAATTTTCCAAACAAATAATTTGTGTATTTTTGAAATTTTCCAAGGTAATAATCGGGGCGAAATCGAAATTTTCCAAAGAAATAATCGGGGAGTTTTTGAAATTTTCCAGGGTAATAATCAAAAAGCGGGCGACCCGCCATGGGCCGCCCGCTTCGGGGATAGAAATGAAACGTTATTGGACGTTGGAGAAGATTACTATGCGGTTCCAGTTGTTGACATCGTAGGGCTGGACTTCCGAGCCTTCGGCGTCGATGGAGAGACGGTCGGGGTTGATGCCATACTTGTTGACCAGGGCATTCTGAACGGCTTCGGCACGACGCTTCGAGAGCTGCATGTTGTAGGTGGCGGTACCGGTGTCGCGGTCAGCGTAGCCGACGATAGCGACGTTCTGGTCGGGATTGGCCTTCATCCACTGTGCGATGTTGTATACGTTGACCATTTCCTCGTCGGTGATCGTGGCCGAATTGATCTTGAAGCGGACGGTCGCCATCAGAGGAGCTGCTTCGACAACCACTGCCTCAGCCTCGGTTACTTCGGGGCACGGGAGCTGCGATTCGGCTACTGCCAGAGCGGCTGCCGTGGTGGCAAGTGCGCCGCGAAGATCGTTGACCTGATTGTTGAGGTTGCTGATATACTCTACGTAGTCGCAGGGATTGTAGCTCTTGAAGTCGGATCCGCCGATATTGAAGGTGAAACCGCCGATTACGGAGAGGTTCATGTCGATGGGAGCGCCGACGACGTAGTTGTTGAAATTGTCGCCTGCAAACTGGGCGCGGCCTTCAGCGAAGAAGTCGACATAACGGCTCAGACGGAAACGGAGCTGAATGCCGGCCGATACGGGCAACGACCATGAGTTGCGTTTGAGCTTGCCGTTGTTGCGTTCGATATTGACGGTGGTAGCCGGCTTATAGTCCCACATGTATGCGCCGCCGACACCTACGAAAGGTACGATGGAGAATACACGGCCGGTGTTGACACCGCCGAACGAATTAAACATATCCCACATGATGTCGAAATTGGCATTGACCCAGTTGGCTTTGCTGTAAGTCTGGTTATCCCAGTGAAGAGCGCCTCCCATAAAGCCCAGGCGCCAGCCGATATACGGCGAGAACCATTTGCCGAAGGCTACATTATAGACAGGCGTAAGATGGTGCTTCTCAGTGCCGTCGGGCAGATAATTCTCTCCGAACGGCGAGGTAATGCCGGCGCCGATCTGGATGAACCAGTTGTCCTTGGCGGTGGTGTAGTAATGGGTCTTGCAGGGCACCTCGGTGATGACTGCGGTCTCTTCTTCAACAACGACCGTCTCCTGAGCGTTGGCGGTAAAGCCGGTAAACGTCAGTGCACCGCATGCGGCCATTGTCCATAACGTTTTAGTTTTCATTTTTTGGAAGTTTTTTTTGTTTGACTTGAATTGTTTTTTGGGGATCTACGATCAGGTGTTTTTTGAAGTCCTTAACATTTGTAACCATTTTGTCAAGGTTTGAAATCATAACAAGCGATGTTTTTTATTTGTTCAAAAAAAGTTGTAACTTTGTGGTGTTGAAAAAAGAAAAAAATATGCCGTCGCCGTCGGATAATCCCGCACAGGGAAAGCCGGCGGGAAAAGGTGGCCGGCGCCCCTACAGCACCGGCCGGCGCTACCGTGTTGAGATCATCAACGAGAATACCCTGTCGCGGGTCTGGTCGGTGAATCTGCGGGGCAGCCGCGCCTGGGTGGCGGCAATGATTACCGTGGCGGCCATCGCCTCGCTGGTAGCCGTGATTTTCATGTTCACGCCCCTCGGCCGGTTTCTGCCGGGCCAGCTCAGCGGCGAAGAACGCCGCCAGTACATGGAGGCGGCCCTGCGCATCGACTCGCTCGAGCGGCTGACAGCGGTGCAGCTGGCCTATACGCGCAATATCATCAGCATCCTCGACGACTCCGTGCCGGCAGTCAGCGAGGCCGAACTGGCTGCGGCCGCGACGGCGCCCCCTTCGGTTGTCGACACACTGATCAGTGCCGGCGAGAATGAACGCCGCTTCGTGCGCCAGTTCGAGCAGGACAGCCGCTTCAACCTGTCGGTTTTGTCGCCCATAGCTGCCTCGGGCATGATTTTCGAGAGTCCGTCGGTGACCGACACCGGCGCGGGACCTGTCGCCGCCGTCTACCGCGGCACCGTGGTGAGTGTGTTCTACGATCCCGACGGATGGTCGACGGCCGTCATACAGCATCCCAACGACTTCATCACCGTCTACGACAATCTCGACGAAGTGTATGTCGACCGCGGCGACAAGGTCGTTGGCGGCCAGCGCATCGGCGAGTCAACAACCTCGCGTCCTCTGTTGTTTGAATTATGGCACGGAGGATCTAAACTCGACCCGGCGCTGTACATTCCTTATTGAAATTGAGAATTCAGAATGCATAATTCATAATTATACTAAACTTCAAGAAAAATAAAAATTAACCACACTATAAAGATGAAAACTTCACGCATATTAGCCATAGCGGCAGCCGCTCTGATCGCCGGATCGGCACTTTACGGCTGCAAGAAGGCGCCCTTCGAGGTGCTTGAGGAACAGGTCTCGCAGATAAGCGCCGACAAGACGCTCGACAATCCGCTGTTCAGCGTAACAGAAGTAAAGTATGACAAGATCGACAATACCGTAAAGATCTCAGTCGACCGTCAGGGTGTAGACGCCGACATAGTGCTCGCCACGGCCGTGCGCCTCGCTCCCGGACTCGATGAGGCTATCAAAGCCGCCAACGCAAACGTGGAGATCACCGTCCCGGGGCCCGACGGCAAGCCTCAGGAAACTCTCTACGAGAATAAGTGACGAATGCCGCTCGACCGCTGCCTAAGGGCCGCGGAACATTTTCACAAACCGAAACCAATCATTATGAAAAATATAGCCGTGCTGGGCTCGACCGGTTCTATCGGGACCCAGACGCTTGACATCATCAGCCGCCACCCCGGGCGCTACCGCGCCTCGGTGCTCGCCGCCGGCACCCGCGTCGACGACCTCATCGCCCAGGCAATGCGTCTGCGACCGTCGCTGGCCGTCATCGGCCGCGAGGACCTGTTGCCGCGCCTGCGCAAGGCTCTCGCGCCGCTGGGCATCGACACCGCCGCCGGTCCGGAGGCTCTGGCCGAGGCTACCGCACGCGACGACGTAGACACCGTGGTCACAGCCACGGTCGGCTACAGCGGACTGCTTCCCACCGTGGCCGCCATACGCGCCGGCAAGGACATCGCCCTGGCCAACAAGGAGACAATGGTAGTGGCCGGCGCGCTGGTCACCGACCTGCTGTCGAATTCGAAGTCGCGGGTGTTCCCGGTCGATTCGGAGCATTCGGCCATCTACCAGTGCCTGCAAGGCGAAGATCCGGCCGCAGTGAAGCGACTGATAATAACCGCATCGGGCGGCCCGTTCCGACTTTGGGAACCTGAACGCATAGCCACGGCGCGCGCGGCCGACGCCCTGCGCCACCCCAACTGGTCGATGGGAGCCAAGATTACCGTGGATTCGGCCACCATGCTCAACAAGGCTTTCGAGATCATCGAGGCCCGCTGGCTCTTCGGCATAGGCCACGAACGCATCTCGGCCATAGTGCATCCGCAGTCGATCATACACTCGATGGTAGAGTTCACCGACGGCGCCATCAAGGCCCAGATGGGCGTACCCGACATGGAGTTGCCCATCGCGTATGCCCTTGGCGAGGCCACACGCCTCGACGGCGTCAGCGCCCCCTGCGATTTGCTCGCCACCGGCAGTCTGACCTTCGAGAAGCCCGACACGGAGAAATTCCCGTGCCTGACCCTGGCATCCTACGCACTGGAGCGGGGCGGCAACACGGCCTGCGTCATCAACGCGGCCAACGAAGTAGCCGTGGCCGCTTTCCTGCGCGATCTGATCGGCTTCAACGACATCTACGGCACCATCACCGACACGCTGACAGAAGTGGCCTTCGTGCCCGCGCCGTCGCTCGACAACCTCGTGGCCACCAACACCGAGGCACGCCGCGTGGCTACCGAAATAATCAACCGATTAACAACCTCACGACTGTAAATGGAAACATTTCTCATCAAGGCCCTGCAGCTGATCGTGGCTCTCATCATACTGGTGACTATCCACGAGTTCGGGCACTACATCTTTGCCCGGATGTTCGGCATCAAGGTCAACCGCTTCTACCTCTTTTTTAATCCCGGCTTC
>CAJJQT010000029.1 GCA_905193995.1 uncultured Porphyromonadaceae bacterium
CCAGGCGGTTGTACTGCATGAACACGAGATTCCAGATCTCGATCACCTGCGGATGGTCGTGGTTGACGAGCTCGGCGCCGGCCACCGCCTTGCGTTCGCTCTCGGGGCGCAGGTCGATGTGGATCTCCGAGCAGGGGCCGCAGGGGCCGGTGTCGCCCATTTCCCAGAAGTTGTCGTGCTTGTTGCCGTTGATGATGTGCGATGCGGGCAGGTGTTTCTCCCAGATGGAGGCCGCTTCGTTGTCGCGCTCGAGGCCTTCGGACGGCGAGCCCTCGAAGACGGTGGCGTAGAGCCGCTCGGGATCGAGCTTGAGCACGTCGACGAGGTACTCCCAGGCCCAGTCGATGGCTTCCTTCTTGAAGTAGTCGCCGAACGACCAGTTGCCGAGCATCTCGAACATGGTGTGGTGGTAGGTGTCGTGGCCGACCTCCTCGAGGTCGTTGTGCTTGCCGCTCACGCGAAGGCACTTCTGCGAGTCGGCCACGCGCACGTATTTCGCGGCCTTGTTGCCTAATATGATGTCTTTGAACTGGTTCATGCCCGCGTTGGTGAACATCAGCGTCGGGTCATCCTTGATTACCATCGGAGCGGAGGGCACGATGTGATGGCCCTTCGACTCGAAAAAGTCTTTGAAAGACTTGCGTATTTCTTTAGCAGTCAACATATTGAGTTGTTGGTTTATTTGTAGCTTCCTTTGCCGGGCCGCGTTGCGTTGATTTTGTGGCCCTAAAATCGTGCAAAATTACGCAAAAATCGCTAAATTTGCAAGTGATATCACGTTTCAGCGCCGCCCATGAGCCAGAAAGCATTCTACCGCTATAACCCTGCCACGGAGCAGTACGAGCGCGTCTATCCGACGCGCCGCACACGTCTGTGGTCGACTCTGCGCCAGTATGTGGTCGGCGCCGGAGTGGGGCTCGCGGTGTTCGTAGGCGCCTACTTCCTCCTCGATTTCCCGCGCGAGAAGGAGCTCCGCCGGGCCAATGCCCAGCTCGAGCTGCGCCTCCAGATGCTCGAGCGCCGAAGCGACGAGGCCCTCGCCGTGATGGAGGATATAGCGGCGCGCGACAACAACTTCTACCGTGTCCTCATGCAGGCCGATCCCCTTTCGGCCGGCGACCGCTTCGCAGGCCTCGAGCGCCAGCGCAACTACGGGCGGCTCGACTCGCTCGAGGGCAGGGAGCTGCTGCGCACAGTCACCGACAAGCTCGACCATCTCGACAACATGCTATACTCGCAGAGCAAATCGTTCGACTACCTGCGCGAGCGCGCATCGCACCAGTCCGACCGTCTGTCGCACGTGCCGGCCATCCAGCCCATTTCATCGAAATACCTCAAGACCATGGCCTCGGGCTACGGCTACCGCCGCGACCCTATCTACGGCACCACACGCTTCCATGCCGGCATGGACTTCTCCAGTGCCATAGGCACGCCCGTCTACGCCACCGGCGACGGCACAGTCTGCTACAGCGACTGGCGCAGCGGCTACGGCAATCTCATCGAAATCGATCACGGCTACAACTATACTACGCGCTACGGCCATCTGTCCGAAATACTCGTACGCGACGGCCAGGCCGTGCGCCGGGGCGACCTCATCGGCCGCGTCGGCAACACCGGCAAGTCCACCGGCCCGCACCTCCACTACGAGGTGCGCTTCAGGGGCGAGCCGCAGAATCCCGTGAACTACTATTTTATGGACCTGACGCCTGAGCAGTACGACGAGATGATACGTCAGGCCGACAATGCCGCACATCTGATGGACTGATCATGAAAGACCTTGACAAAAAATTCTACAAAATCGGCGAGGTTGCCGACATTCTCGAGATCCCGCAGTCGACCCTGCGCTTCTGGGAGAAGAAATTCACGCTGATCAAGCCGCGGCGCAATGCCGGCGGCACACGCTTCTACACCCCCGACGACGTCGAGAAAATCCGCATGATCTACTTCCTGGTGCGCGATAAGGGCCTGCGCCTCGAGGCTGCCGAGGACCATCTGCGCAACAATTCGTCGGGCGTCTCGCGCCGTTTCGAGGCCGTCTCGCGCCTGCGCCGCGTCAAGGCCGGGCTCGAGACCATTCTCGAGGCCATCGAGGCGCGCCGCCGTTCCAAAAACTGATTATTTTTCGAGTTCTTCGAGCTCGATTGTCGCCAGCTCCCACACGCTCATGGCGTTTTCGAGATCCTTGACCGTAGCGGCGTGCCGGTCGTAGATGCCGGGGTCAGAGGCTGCGGCGGGGTCGGCCAGGGCGGTCTCGATGTCCTTGACAGCCTGTTCCAGCTCGGCCACGCGGGCTTCGGCCTCCTCGACCTTGCGGCGCGCGCGCTTCACCATCTTGTCGCGTTCGCGCTGTTCGGCGTAGCTCAGGCGCGGCGCCGTCTTCGCGGCCGGCCTGTCGGGCCTTTCAGCCGCCGCGGCTGCTTTAGGCGCGTTTTTGGTCTGCGGCTGCTGCTTCGGCGCGGGCGCGGGTTCGTTTTTCTCGAGCTCGCGCAGCGAGTCGATGCGTTTGCGCTCCAGGAAGTCGTAGATGCCGCCCAGATGCTCGCGCACGCGGCCCCCGCCGAATTCGTAGACCTTCTCGACCAGGCCGTTGAGGAAGTCGCGGTCGTGGCTCACGAGGATGACGGTGCCGTCAAAGTCCTTGATGGCCTGCTTGAGCACGTCCTTGGTCTTGATGTCGAGGTGGTTGGTGGGCTCGTCGAGGATCAGCAGGTTGACGGGTTGCAGCAGCAGGCGTATCATGGCCAGACGCGTGCGCTCGCCCCCCGACAGCACCTTCACCTTCTTGTCCGAAGCCTCGCCGCCGAACATGAAGGCGCCCAGGATGTCGCGGATCTTCGTGCGGATGTCGCCTACGGCCACGCGGTCGATTGTGTCGAAGACGGTTACCTCGCCGTCGAGCAGCGACGCCTGGTTCTGGGCGAAGTAGCCTATCTGCACGTTGTGGCCGATCTTGAGCTCGCCCGTGAAGGGTATCTCGCCCATGATGCACTTGACCAGCGTCGACTTGCCTTCGCCGTTCTTGCCCACGAAGGCCACCTTTTCGCCCCGGCGGATAGTGAATGTCGCGCCGTCGAATACCTGGTGGTCGCCGTAGGTCTTGCCGACGTTATCGGCGATGACCGGAAAGTCGCCCGAGCGCGGCGCCGGCGGGAAGCGCAGGCTGATGTGCGACGTGTCGATCTCGTCGACCTCGATGCGCTCGATCTTGGCCAGCTGCTTCATGCGGCTCTGCACCTGCACGGCTTTGGTGGCCTTGTAGCGGAACCGCTCGATGAAGGCCTCGGTGTCGGCGATCTGCTTCTGCTGGTTGTTGTAGGCGCGCATCTGCTGCTCGAGGCGTTCGGCCCGCAGGGCCACGTAGCGCGTGTAGTTCACGTTGTAGTCGTAGATCTTGCCCAGCGATATCTCGATGGTGCGCTGCGTGACGTTGTCGAGGAAAGCGCGGTCGTGGCTCACGAGCACCACCGCCTTGGCCTTGGTGATCAGGAAGTTCTCGAGCCACTGTATCGACTCTATGTCGAGGTGGTTGGTGGGTTCGTCGAGCAGCAGCACGTCGGGGCGCCGCAGCAGCAGCTTGGCCAGCTCGATGCGCATGCGCCAGCCGCCGCTGAATTCCGAGGTCGGCCGCCCGAAGTCGCTGCGCACGAAGCCCAGGCCCAGGAGCGTCTTCTCGAGCTCGGCGCGGCAGTTGTCGGCCTGCGCCAGGGCCAGCTGCTCGGTGAGCGATGTCATGTCGTCGATCAGCTTGCGGTAGGCGTCCGAGTCGTAGTCGGTGCGCTCGGCCAGCTCGGCGTTCATGGCGTCGAGCCGCCGCTGCATGTCGTCGATGTGTGCGAAAGCCTTGCCTACTTCCTGCTCCACCGTCACCGTGTCGTCGGTGATCATGGTCTGGGGCAGATACCCTACGGTGACTCCGGCCGGCACGGCCACAGAGCCCGATGTCGGCTTCTGCAGCCCGGCTATGATCTTGAGCATTGTCGACTTGCCGGCGCCGTTCTTGCCCGTGAGCGCTATGCGGTCCTTGTCGTTGATCACATAGCTGACATTGTCGAACAGCGACCGTGCGCTGAATTCTACCGATAGATTGTTGATTGAGATCATGACTTGTATTTTCGTAGCGAGCGGTCCGCCCCGGCTGTGGGGAGCGGACCGCTGTAGGAGTTTCAGAGTGTTATGCGATCATGTCGAGGATCACCTGCTTGACCTGCTCGGCCAGCAGCCGGGCGCCTTCCTCGGTCGAGGCTTCGGCGTAGACGCGGACGATGGGTTCGGTGTTGGAGCGGCGCAGGTGCACCCACTTGTCGGCGAAGTCGATCTTGACGCCGTCGATGTCGGTGATCTTTTCGCCTGCATACTTGTCCTTCACCTTTGCGAGCAGCGCGTCGACGTCGAGTCCGGGCGTGAGCTGCACCTTGGTTTTGTAGATGCTGTATTCGGGCAGGGCGGCGCGGATTTCCGAGGGCTTCTTGCCTGTCTTGGCCATCATGGTCAGGAACAGGGCCACGCCCACCAGCGCGTCGCGGCCGTAGTGGATGGCGGGATAGATGACGCCGCCGTTGCCCTCGCCGCCGATCACGGCGCCCGTGCGCTTCATCTCTGTGGTGACGTTCACCTCGCCCACTGCGGCGGCCGAGTACTTGCAGCCGTGGCGCTCGGTGACGTCGCGCAGCGCGCGGCTCGAGCTCAGGTTCGACACCGTCGGGCCCGGAGTGTAGCCCAGCACGTAGTCGGCGATCGATACCAGGGTGTATTCCTCGCCGAACATCTCGCCCCCGTCCTTGACGATAGCCAGGCGGTCGACGTCGGGGTCGACCACGAACCCTACGTCGGCGCCGCTCTCCTTCACAAGCGCAGCTATGTCGGTGAGGTTTTCGGGGATCGGCTCGGGCGTGTGGGCGAACTTGCCGGTGGCGTCGCAGTTGAGCTCGATGACGTTCTTCACGCCCAGGGCGTGGAGAAGCTGGGGTATGACGATGCCGCCCACGGAGTTGACCGCGTCTACGGCCACGGTGAAGTTGGCCTTCGCTATGGCGTCGCGGTCGACGAGGTCGAGGTTGAGCACCATGTCGATGTGGCGGCGGTTGTAGGTGTCGTTGGTGTAGAGGTGGCCCAGATCGCCGACTTCGGCGAACGTGAACGATTCTTCTTCGGCGATGCGCAGCACTTCCTTGCCCTCGGCGTCGCTGAGGAATTCGCCCCGCTCGTTCAGCAGCTTGAGTGCGTTCCACTGCAGCGGATTGTGCGATGCCGTAAGGATGAGGCCGCCGCAGGCGTGTTCCTTGGTGACGGCGATTTCGGTCGTAGGCGTCGAGGCCAGGCCGATGTTCACTACGTGGAATCCCATGCCGATCAGTGTGCCGGTGACGATGTCGAGGACCATCTTGCCCGACAGGCGGGCGTCGCGCCCTACGACTATTGTGCGCGAGGTCTTGGTCGTGTTTTTGGCGATAAAGGTCGCGTAGGCTGCCGTGAACTTGACTATGTCGAGCGGCGACAGTCCTTCGCCGGGACGGCCGCCGATGGTGCCGCGGATGCCCGAGATGGATTTTATAAGAGCCATAGTTGTATTTAGTTGTTAGATTTTAGGTCTGAAGTAACGGATGTTGTAGAGGTAGGGGGTCACGTACGACATTTCGCCCGGCATGCCCCACTGCGACTTGATCACGATGTTCACCACGCAGTCGACCGGCAGGTACGACAGCGGCTTCTGGATGCCCGGACCGAAGTCGTACGACGAGGCGATCTGGTAGTTGTTGTAGCGGAACGACAGATTGCCGTTCAGCACGTCGTCGTTGCCTTCCGAGACGCTGAACTCGCCGTTGTCGTACGAGGCTATGTTGTAGCGCGTGAACCGGAAGTAGATCTGCTCGTCGTCCTTGACGCGGTTGCCCGGTGTGCCCGGGTCTATGACCTGCATGTAGAGCATGCCGTCCTCGTCCAGGCGGTAGTAGGGCGCGCCCGGGCCCGACTCGAACACCGAGTCGGCCGGCACCTCGTTGATCACGTGCTGGTCGGCCAGAAAGCGGTTGACGTCGGCGTTTTCGGTGTTGAGCAGCTTGGCGTAGGAGCGGTCGTCGCCGCACGAGCCCACCGCGGCGGCCGATGCCGTCAGCAGCAGCGCGAGAGCCAGGTTGTGGAGTATCTTCTTCATTGTGAAGTTGCGGGATTATCTGTTTGCTAAGTAGAGTTTTTTGTTGGTCTCGAGCAGCGAGCGGAAGAGGTCGGCCGCCTGTTCCAGCGTGCCCGGAAATTCGCCGCCGGCGGCGTTGCGGTGCCCGCCACCCCCGAAATGCTCGTGGCAGAGCTCGTTGACCGGGAAGTCGCCCAGCGACCGCATCGACACCTTCACGTAGCCGTCCTCCTCGCGCAGATAGCACGAGTACACCACCTCCGGGATGGCCAGCGGCCTGTTCACCAGCCCTTCGGTGTCGCCCTTTACGTAGTGGAAGCGGTTCAGCTCCGCCCGCGACAGCGTGATCAGTGCCGCCCCGGCCTCCGGAAATACTTCCATCTTCTCCAGCAGGGCGTATGAGTTGAGCCGCATGCTGTCCTCGCTGTGGGTCTCGAACTGGCGGCGGTATATTTGCTCGATGTTGGCCCCGAGCTTCATCAGCTCCGCCACCACTATGTGGATCTCCGGGTCGGAGGCGTTGTACGAGAAGTTGCCCGTGTCGGTCATCATGCCCGTCAGCAGGCATTCGGCGGCGGCCTTGTCGATCATGGTGAACAGCTCCAGGCCGCACAGCACGCGGAAGAGCAGATAGCACGTCGACGACATCTCCGGCCGCGATATCGTCACGGCGGCGAAGTCGGCCGGGTGCAGGTGGTGGTCGATCATCACCTTGGGCGCCGTAGCTTTCAGTATTTCAGGCCCCAGAGCGCCTGCGCGCCCCGGCTCGTTGAAGTCGACGCAGATGATCAGGTCGGCGTCGGCGATGAGCTTGCGGGCGAAGTCGGGGTAGCGGGTGGCGTCGGTGGCGTCCTTCGCACCCGGCAGCTTGCGCAGCAGCGGCGGCAGCATGTCGGGGAGGATCACGCGGACTTCCTTGCCCAGGTGCCCCAGCACATGCATCAGCGCCAGCGACGAGCCGGCGGCGTCCCCGTCGGGCGCGCTGTGGGTCACCACCACTATGCGTTCGCTGTCGTTCAGCAGCGAGCGCAGCGATTTCAGTTTGCGTTCTTCGTGCAGGCTCGATATCATACTTGCTGTCTCGTATTATCTCGCAAAGGTAATAATAAATTCTCGAATCTCCCCCTCCTTTTAATATTTATTCACAAGAAAGGCCGCGCCTGTCGGGGGCGCGGCCTTCTCAGGGGTTATGAGGATGGTGCGTTATTTGTTGCCTTCTTCGAGGGTGCAGATGCTGACGCGGTTCCACGACTCTTCGTCGAACATCTCGCCGATGCCTTCGCCCTCGGCTACGATACGCGATTCAGCGATACCGTACTTCTTCACCAGCGTGTTCTTGACCGATTCGGCGCGGTTCTTGGCCAGCTTGATGTTGAAGTCGTAGTTGCCGTCCTTCGAGGCGTAGCCCTTGATGATGACCTTCGAGTTCGGATGATTCTTCATGTAGTCGGCGATCATGGTCACGTTCGGCATCTGGTCGGCCGTGATTACGGACGATCCGATGCGGAAGAATACGAATCGTACGGAGTTGTACTTGTTGTCGACCTCACGCACTACCTGCGGGGCCTTGTTCTCGCAGGCACGCAGACGGGCCGCCAGCGTGTCGTTGCGCGCTTCCAGAGCGCTCATCCCGGCATTGGCGTCCGCGAGCTGTCCGCGCAGGGCGTTGACCTGCGCGTTGAGGGCGTTGACCTCACCCTGGTCGTACGGTCGCACGCAGGTGAAGCCGTCGCCGAAGCGGTACGTTACGCCGGCGAGCAGGTTGAAGGTCGCGTTGTTGATGTTATAGCCTACATTGCTGTTGTCGAAGTCGCCGCCCATGTTCCAGGCGATCGACGGCTTGACGGCTACCGTCACATGTTCCGTCACGTTGAAGTTGAAGTTCAGGCCTACCTTGGTCGAGAAGTAGTTCCAGTCGGGCACCCCGCCTGTCTGATAGTAATGGCCCCAGCCCGCGCCGACCAGCGCTTCGATTGTGAACGGACGCACCTCGCAGGGATACCCGCCGAAGAGGTTGAAGAGGTCCACTGTGCCGTACGCGCCTACATACGAGTTGTCGAAGGCGGTCGAGCTGTGGGTCATGCCGCGCCACGACGAGGTGTTGACGCCGAACAGACCTTCAACGCCCAGCCCGAATGTCGGGGTGATCTGCTTCCCGATGTGCAGCCCCGCGGCGCCGCGCATCGAGCCGAAGAATGCCTGCCCGTGCATCGGGGTGGTGACACCGCCGTCGAGGCCGATGTAGATGTTGTCGAATAGTTTGGGTTGCTCGATGTCCTGAGCCGCCGCGATTGTTGTGCCGGTCAGCGTGAGTGCTATTGCGGCAAGAATGTTCTTTTTCATAAACAATTGATACGTTTTTTACAGTTTTTCTCCGTCGCACCGAAGGCGCGGAGGTGAAAAAGATTTTAATTTATTTTTTCTGTGTTGGTAGTTTTTATCTCTTCTCGTTATTCGCGTTTGTATATATAAAACGGAATAGGCGTCCAAATGTTCAGAACCGCCTCGGCTGATCCCGAATGGAGTGAAGGCGTCCCCGCCTTCGCGCCGGGGGACTCCGGGCGCGTATGAAAAAAAATTTTAAGCCTGATTGTGATTTTTCTTGACTTTTTTCGTCTTATCTTTGTATCGCGAAACTGAAATAATAAACCGTATACGATATGAATTACCCGCTTATCACACTTGTGGCGGCTGCCCTGGCCGCCACGACTGCCACTGCGGCCCGAGCCGACGAAGCTCCGCTGTGGCTGCGCAATGTGGCGCTGTCACCCGACGGCTCCACCATCGCATTCACCTACAAGGGCGACATTTTCACAGTACCTGCCGTCGGCGGCACAGCCCGTCAGCTCACCGTCGACCGCGGCTACGACACCGCGCCCGCATGGAGCCCCGACGGCACGCAGATTGCCTTCACCAGCGACCGCGCCGGATCGGCCGACGTGTTCGTTATGCCCGCCAAGGGCGGCACGCCCCGCCGTCTCACCACCCACAGCGGATCGGAGAACGTGCTCGGCTGGCTCAACGACTCCACCGTCATCTTCTCGGCTTCCGTCGCTCCGGCCCGCGAGGCCGCTCAGGGTGCCTTCGCTCCGCAGGTCTACACCGTCACAACCCGCGGCGGCCGCCCCGCCATGCTTTCGACCATCCCGATGCAGGCCGTCAGCGTCGGATCCGGCGCACGCATACTCTATCAGGACCGCAAAGGCTACGAGAACGCCTACCGCAAGCACGAGATGTCGTCGAGCACCGGCGACGTATGGCTGCTCGACGGCGACAGCTACACCAGGCTGACCACGTTCGGCGGTAACGATCAGAATCCCGTCTGGACCGGCGATGATTCATTTATATATCTGAGCGAGGAGGACGGCACACTCAACGTCTACGCGCGCACCCTCGCCGACAGCGCCAAAAAGCAACTCACACACTTCGAAAAGCACCCCGTCCGCTCCCTGTCGGCCACGCCCGACGGTTCGCTGATGGCTTTCAGCTGGAACGGCGAGATCTACACCGCGCGCCCCGGCGCCGAGCCGGCCAAGGTCAGCGTCAGTATCGTCACAGACGACTACGACCTCGACCACGTGCAGCAGAAGCGCACATCCGGCGCCACGGCCATGGCTGTCAGCCCCGACGGCAAGGAAGTGGCCTTCGTCATCCGCGGCGACGTCTACGTCACCTCGGTCGAGTACGCCACCACCAGGCGCATCACCGACACTCCCGGACAGGAGCGCAACGTCAGCTTCAGCGCCGACGGCCGCACGCTTGTCTACGACAGCGAGCGCGATGGCAAGTGGCAGCTCTTCACGTCGACGATCAAGAACCCCGACGAGAAATCCTTCACCTATGCCACCGATCTGGTCGAGGAGCCTCTCTACAGCTGCGCGACGGCCGCTCAGCAGCCCGTCTACAGCCCCGACGGCTCTAAGATAGCCTTCCTGGAGAACCGCACCGAAATCCGCGTCATTGATCCCGTGACCAAGGCCGTCAACACGGCCCTCGCCGGCAAGTACAACTATTCGTACAGCGACGGCGACGTCAGCTTCGAATGGAGCCCCGACTCGAAGCGCCTGATAGCAAGTTATATCGGCGACGGAGGCTGGAACAACACCGATATCGCCATGTTCAGCGCCGACGGCTCCGGACTGGTCGACCTCACCGAGAGCGGTTACTCCGACGGCAATCCGCGCTGGGCTCTCGACGGCCAGGCAGTCACCTGGGAGAGCGGCCGCTACGGCATGAAGTCGCACGGCTCGTGGGGCAACCAGTCCGACATCATGGTCATGGCCCTCACCCCCGAGGCCTACGACCGCCTCCACATGACCAAGGAGGAGGCCGAACTCGCCAAGGCCAAGGAAGATGAGGCAGACGACGATGCCGACAAGGATAAGGACAAGGGAAAAGGCAAGAGCAAGGATAAAAACAAGGACAAGAACAAGGAGGCCGACAAGTCCGCCACGCCGCCCTTCGACCTCGACGGCCGCGACATGCGCGTCGACCGCATCACGCCCGTGTCGGCCCTCATCGGCGACTATTATCTGGCCCCCGACGGCTCGAAACTCTACTATGTGGCAGTCGATCCCGCCGGCGACGCCAACCTCATGGTCTACGACCTCCGCGAGGAGGAGTCGAAGGTTCTCGCTGCCGGCGTCAGCGGCGGCATTGTGCCCGACCGCAAGGGCGAGAACATCTTCGTCATCTCGTCGAAAGGCATGTCGAAGATCAGCCTCGACAGCGGTTCGGCCGAGCCCATCGAGTTCGAGGCGCCCTACGACCGCCATCCCTCGCTCGAGCGTCAGTATATCTTCGACCATATGCTCTCGCAGGTACGCGACAAGTTCTACGACAAGGACCTCCACGGCGTCGACTGGGAGGGCTACGGCGAGGCATACCGCCGCTTCCTGCCCTATATCAACAACAACTACGACTTCGCCATCCTGCTCAGCGAGATCCTCGGCGAGCTAAACGCATCGCATACCGGCGGCCGATACTACCGCCGCGGCGACCACTCCACGGCCACTCTTGCCGCCTTCTTCGACCCGGCCTACACCGGCGACGGCCTGAAGGTGGCCGAAGTCATAGCCGGCGGCCCCCTCTCCACTGCCAAGGCCGGCGTGAAGGCAGGCGACATAATCCTCGCCATTGACGGCAAGCCCATCGCTGCCGGCGCCGATTACTTCCCGCTGCTGACCGACAAGGCCGGCGAGCGCGTCCGTCTGACGGTCCGCTCCGCCGCCGACGGCACCGAGCGCAGCGTCGAGGTCAAGCCCATCTCCAAGGGCGCCGAGAGCGATCTGCTCTACCGCCGCTGGGTACGCCGCAATCAGGCTCTGGTCGACTCCATCTCGGGCGGCCGCATCGCCTACGTTCATGTCGAAGGCATGGATTCGCCCAGCTTCCGCACCGTCTATTCTGAACTCCTCGGCAAGTACCGCAACCGCGAGGCTGTCATCGTCGACACCCGCTGGAACGGAGGCGGATGGCTCCACAACGACCTGGCCCAGCTCCTCGGCGGCAAGGAATACGTCCGCTTCGTGCCCCGTGGCCAGTACATCGGTTCCGAACCGTTCTCGCAGTGGACCAAGCCTTCGGTAATGCTCGTCAACGAGGCCAACTACAGCGACGCGCACGGCTCGCCCTTCGTCTATCAGACACTCGGCATCGGCGACGTGGTCGGAGCCCCCGTCCCCGGCACCATGACTGCCGTGTGGTGGGAGACCCAGATTGATCCCTCGATCGTCTTCGGCATCCCGCAGGTCACCTCCATCGACATGCAGGGCAACATCCTCGAGAACCATCAGCTCACCCCCGACGTCGTTATCTACAACGCTCCGGCCGAGGTAGCTGCCGGCATCGACAACCAGATCGTCAAGTCCGTCGAACACCTCCTCCAGAAGCTCGACGCCGCCAAAGAATAACCTCGAAACAGGATGTTGCAGAACATAAAAAAACG
>CAJJQT010000030.1 GCA_905193995.1 uncultured Porphyromonadaceae bacterium
TACTCGCGGACTTCCGAGAACATCATGCCGCGCCCCTTGAAGGCCGAGTGATACTCGCCGGCAAAGATGTTCTGTGACAGTCCGCGGCTCTTTATCTCGATTTTGCGAACTTTCTTGAGAAGTTCTTTTGCGTCCATCTGAGCTCTCGGTTAGGGTACCTGAATCTTGTCGAGGATTTCAGTGATGATCTCGTCGGTGGTGATGTTATTGGCCTCGGCCTCGTAGGTGACGCCGATGCGGTGGCGCAGCACGTCGTGGCAGACCGCGATCACATCCTCGGGCACCACATAGCCGCGCTGGTGCAGGAAGGCATAGGCGCGGGCGGCGCGGGCAAGGCTGATCGACGCACGGGGCGACGCGCCGAAAGCGATGATGCCCGTCAGGTCGTCCAGGCCGTAGTCGACCGGGAAGCGGGTGGCGAACACGATGTCGACGATGTAGCGTTCGATCTTCTCGTCGACGTAGATCTGCTCCACGACCTTCTGCGCCTCGATGATTTCCTCGGGCCGCAGCAGCGGACGCACCTCGCGACGCTCGTTCGATATGTTCTGGCGGATGATGATCTTCTCCTCGTCCTTCGACGGATAACCGATCACGACCTTCATCAGGAAGCGGTCGACCTGAGCCTCAGGCAGCGGATAGGTGCCTTCCTGCTCGATGGGGTTCTGCGTGGCCATCACAAGGAAAGGCTCGTCGAGCTTGAACGAATGGTCGCCGATCGTCACCTGACGTTCCTGCATGGCCTCGAGAAGCGCGCTCTGCACCTTGGCCGGGGCGCGGTTGATTTCGTCGGCGAGCACGAAGTTGGCGAAAATCGGACCTTTCTTCACCTGGAACGTCTCGTTCTTGACGCTGTAGACCATCGTGCCGACCACATCGGCGGGCAGCAGGTCGGGGGTGAACTGTATGCGGCTGTATTTTGCGTCGATCAGCTGTGCGAGCGTCTTGATGGCCAGCGTCTTGGCCAGGCCCGGCACACCTTCAAGCAGAATATGTCCATTGGAAAGCAGCGCGATAAGCAGCGACTCAACAAGATGCTTCTGCCCCACGATGGTCTGATCCATGCCGTGGGTGATGATGTTCACAAATTCGCTCTTGGAGGCGACTAAAGCGTTGAGATCGCGGATATTTACGGATTCGCTCATTTCGGTTATCTGTTATAGTTGATTTTTGGTATTTTTGCCTTTTGGATGAATTTCAACGACAAAATTACAACTATAACAAATAACGTGTTAACATAAATTGTTAAATTAAATTATATTTCCTTTCACAATTCAAACTGTTAACCATTTTTAGCGATATTCCGCTTGTGCTCACACGCCTTCAGGGTCGAGAGTCCACGTGAAGGCCCGCAGCCCGAGCTTGGGCCGCTCGGCGTCGAGAGCGCGCAGCCGCTCCAGCAGCGGCGCCACCCGCTCGTCGGGCACCATGGTGATGACAGCCGAGGCCAGCGACGGCCAGGCGTGCGAGCCGTAGTGCGGCTCGCCATTGACCGTCCCGCGGCCCGACACGAGCGGCCACGCCGTGAATCCGCGGCAGTTGAGCCGCTCGAGGGTTTCCATAATATGCTCGTGGTGAGCCTGATCATATGTTATGAATACTGCTTTCATGCTTTCAGTCGTTTACGGAGTTGTTTGCGGTGCTTGCGTCGGAAATTCTTCACGCCGCGGCCGGCGAATACACAGTAGAGCACGGGGACGAACAGCAGCGTCAGGATCGTCGAGAACGTCAGGCCGCCGATGACGGCCGCGCCCATCGGGCGCCACATCTCGGCTCCCTGCCCCGTGCCGCAGGCCATAGGCACCATACCCAGGATGGTGGTCAGCGACGTCATGATGACCGGGCGCAGACGCGAGCGGCCGGCGTCGACCACCGACAGCTTGATCGACAGGCCGCGCTCGCGGTTGAGCGTGATGTAGTCGATCAGCACGATGCCGTTCTTCACTACGATACCGATCAGCATGATGGCGCCGATGAGGCTCATCACGTTCAGCGTGTGGCCCGTCAGGTACAGAATGAAGAACACGCCCGAGAATGCGAACATAACCGACGTCATGATGATGGCCGGGTAGGTGTAGCTCTCGAACTGCGCCGCCATCACTATATACACCAGTATGATTATCAGCACACCGAGCATCAGAAGGTCGGAGAATGAGTCCTGCTGGTCTTCGTACGTACCGGCGAGACCTATCGTTATGCCGGCGGGAATCTCCATATTGTCGATTTCTGCCTCGGCCGCGGTAACGACCTGGCTCATCGGCACGCCGTCGACAACCGCCGACACGGTGATGATGCGCTCGCGGTCCTTGCGCTCGATCGTCGGCGGTGTGTAGTGCTCCACTACCCGGCCGACGTCCTTGACACGTACCGCCTTGCCCGCCGAATTGTAGATCATGATGTTCTCGATATCTTCGAGCGACGTGCGCGACTCGGGCGAGTACATCACCTTGATGTCGTATTCCTCGCCATCCTCGCGGAAGCGCGAGGCGGTGGCGCCGTTGATGCGGTTGCGCAGATAGTTGGCGGCTGTCGACAGATTCAGTCCGTAGATGGCCAGTTTCTCGCGGTCGAAGTCGACACGATACTCGGGCTGGTAGTCGGCGCGCGATATGCGCACGTCGGCGGTCCCGGGCATGGCCAGCAGCGCGCGGCTCAGGCGCGCGGCCACGCTGTCGGTCTCCTCGAAGTCATAGCCGTAGATCTCGAAGTCGATCGACGCCTCGCCGCCCATGGCGCCACCCTGACCGCCGACGCTCACCTGCGTCTTCTTGAACTCCGGATATCGCTTGAGGTCGTCGCGCATCATGCCGGCTATCTCCACGATGCCGCGCTCGCGCTCGCCTGGATCGCTAAGGCGTATGTTCATCTTCACGATGTGCGGACCGTTGTCGCTCAGCGAGGCGAAGGTATTGTCCGACGACGCCGTGCCGGTCGTATAGTTCAGCACCTGGATTTCAGGATACTTCTCGCGCCATTCGCGGGTAAGCCGCTCGGTGACCTCGTCGGAGATCTCGACGCGCGTGCCTATCGGCAGCTCCAGGTTCACGCTCAGACGCCCGTCGTCGGCTGTAGGGAAGAATTCCGTACCGACCTTCTTGACTATGAATATCGAGAACATGAACGTGGCCAGACATACAAGTATCGTCATGGTCTTGTGCGACGTCACCCAGCGCAGCAGGGCCGCATAGCCGTTGTCGAGCGCGTCCAGCGCCTTGTTGACAGGCGTGAACAGCAGATTATAGGCTTTCGAATGGTGTGTGGTGCGACGCAGCAGCAGCGAGCAGAGCATCGGGGTCAGCGTCAGGGCCGCCGTTGTCGAAATAATCATCATGATGGTCACCATCCAGCCCAGCTGGCGAAAGAGGACACCGGTCATGCCCGTAACCATGGTCAGCGGGAAGAATACGGCAATCAGCGTCAACGTCGAGGCCACTACCGAGATGGCGACCTCGTTGGTGCCGTGGACGGCCGCCTGCTTCGGATCGGAGCCGCGCTCGATGTGGGTCGTCACGTTCTCAAGCACCACTATGGCGTCGTCGACCACCATGCCGATCGAGATCGACAGCGCCGACAGCGACACGATGTTGAGCGAGTTGCCCGTGATGGCGAGGTAGATGAACGAGGCGATCAGCGAGATCGGGATCGTAAGCGTGATGATCAGCGTCGCGCGCCACCGGCCCAGGAAGAAGAACACCACGATGACCACGAACAGCAGAGCGTACATCACCGTCTCGACAAGCGAGTCGATGGTATTGCGGATGTTGTCGGAGGTATCGACAATGACACCAATCTTCACGTCACTCGGCAGGTTCTTCTGAAGCCTCGGCAATGCGTCGGCCACTTTCTTGGAGATTTCTACCGAATTGGCTCCCGACTGTTTCTGAACAACAATCATAGCACCTTGCACCACGATCATGGCGCCCTGTTTACCGTCGTTGTAGGTGCTCTGAGTGCGTTCCTCCAGCGAGTCGTCGATGCGGGCCACGTCGCGCAGGTAGATGTTGCGGCCTTCGTACGAGCCCACGACGATGTCGGCCATGTCATCCGACGACACGAACTCGCCCTGCACACGCAGCGAATAGGTGTTGGAGCCCAGGTCGAACACGCCGCCCGGAATGTTGCGGTTCTCAGCCGCCACCACGCTCGATATCTGTTCTACCGTCAGGTTGTAGGCCTCGAGGCGCGCCGGATCCACGTAGATGTGGATCTCGCGCTTCGGAGCGCCGGAGATCGACACCGAACCCACGCCCGAGATGCGTGCCAGCGGGTTGGCCACAGCCTCGTCGAGAATCTTGTACAGGCCCGGCATGCTCTCGTCGGCCTGCACCGACAGCAGCAGGATCGGGATCATGTCGGTCGAAAACTTGAAGATGATCGGCGTCTCCGCGTCGTCGGGCATCGCCGACGATATCATGTCGAGCTTGTCGCGCACGTCGTTGGTGAGCACGTCGATGTCGTAGCCGTACTCGAACTCGAGGGTGATCACCGAGATGTTCTCGCGCGAGGCCGAAGTTATGTGCTTCAGGTTGCTCACCGAGTTGAGCACGTTTTCAAGAGGTCGCGTCACGTTCTGTTCTATATCCTGCGCGCTCGCTCCCTGATAGGTGGTCATCACCATCAGGGTGTTGGTCTCGATGTCGGGATACAGGTCGATCGGTAGTTTGTTGAGCGAGAAGAGGCCCAGAATGACCACTGCCACGAAACACAGGGTCGTCATGATGGGCCGCTTGACCGCTCCGCCGTATATACTCATTGCTTATATTCTTGTGGGTGATAATGATTGGTGAACGAATCGGGAATCAGCCTCAGTCGCGCGTATTGATGCGGGCTGCGGCGCCGTCGGCCAGGCGTGTCTGCCCGGCGATCACCACAGTGTCGCCGTCGGCTATGCCCTCGAGCAGCTCATAGCCGGTATCGATGCGGCGTCCGAGCGTCACGCGGTGAAACTCCACCTTGCCGCCGCGGTAGACGTAGACATACTTGCCGTTGGAACCCTGCTGCTTGACTATGGCGCGGTCGGGCACGACGACGTTCTCGGCGTCGCCCAGGTTGATCGACACGCGGGCGAACATACCCGGCAGAATGCGGCCCTGCGGATTGACGAGCGTCACCTCGGCCGGGAACGTACGGGTGGCCACATCCACTGCCGGAGCCAGGCGCGTGATCTTGCCCGAGAACTCCTCGCCCTCGAATGCGTCGAGTGTCACCCCTACTTCCATGCCCCGCCGCACACGCGATATGTCGCTCTCGTTGATGTTGATGACAACCTTTACCGTCGGCGTGATCTGGCCGACGGTCAGCACGGGCTGGCCGCCGGTCATGTCGCCCGGGTCATAGTTGCGGGCAGTGACCACGCCGCTGATCGGGGCCTTGAGCACGGTGTTCTGCATCGTGTTGCGGTACTGGGCCCGTTGGGCGTCGAGCTGCGCCTTGTACTGGTCGACGGCGCTCTGCGTGCCTGAGCCGATGTTGAGCAGCTCCACGGCGCGGTTGTAGTTCTTCTCGGTCAGCTGCAGGTTGACGAGCTGCTGGTCGGCGTTGGCCGCGTCGAGAGTCACGAGCGTCTGGCCGCGGCTGACGTGGTCGCCTACGTCGACCGTTATCGACGTGATGCGGTTCGCCACCGACGGAGCTATGTTGTTGATGTTTTCGGCCTCGACGTTGGCCGTATACTCTGCGGTGTGGGGCACCGTGGCCGTGCGCGCCACGTCCACTTCCACGATGGCAGTTTCGTCGCCGTCGCCGGCCGGCACGTCTTTTTTCTCCTCCTTGCCGCACGAGACCAGCGCTGCGGCTGCCATGGCGGCGACTGTTATCATGTAGTATCGCATATTGTTGTCAGTAGTTTATATCAGTTGTCAGTAGTTGTGTCGGTGGTATATCTGTCGATGGGCGCGTTGCCCAGCAGCAGTTCCAGATCGCTCGATGCCACCAGATAGTTGTAGAGAGCCTGGTAGTAGCCAAGCCGCGCCTGCGTCAGCGACAGCTCGCTGTCGCGCAGGTCGAGGTACGACGTAGCACCCAGGTCGAAGCTCTGCAGCTGTATGTCGTGGGCCCGGGTAGCCTGCCCGACACTCTCGCTGCTCGAGGAAATCTGCTTCAGGTTCAGCTTTATGTTGTCGTAGGCGAGCGACACCTGGGAGTTGAGGCTGCGGGTCAGGTTCTCGCGCGTGAAAGCCATCTCGTCGAGGGCAATCGAGGCCTGCTTGATGCGGTTATAGCGCTGGCCGCCCTGAAAGAGCGGGAACGACAGCGACAGACCCACTACCGAATACGACGTCCAGCGGAAGTTGCGCAGCGGATTGCCGTTCGACGACGAGTTCCAGTTGTAGTTGCCCGTCAGCGACAGAGTCGGATACCATGCCGCACGCTGCACCGAAAGGGTGTGGCGCAGCGATCGGGTCTCGATCTCGTTCATCACCAGCGAGGTGTTGTTCGATATGTCGTCGCCCAGGGCGAGCACGTCGCCGTACATGGTCTGCTCGTAGTCGGCCAGGGTGCCGCTGATGTCGAATGGCGTCTGCACGTCGATGCCCATCAGTATGGCCAGCTGCAGATGCGCGCGGTTGATGGCTATGTCGGCCTGGATGATCTCAGGTTCGATGTTCTTCATCGCCACAGAGGTGCGCAGCACGTCGTATTCCGACGCGTCGCCCAGCTCGAAGCGTCTGGCGTAGGTCGTGTGGGTCAGCTCGGCCATGTCGTAGCTTTCCTGAATGACACGGCGCGAGTCTACGGCCAGCATCAGCGCGTAATAGGCGTTCTTGACCTGGTTGACCAGATCGATACGCGAAGCGCGGGCCTGCTCTACGGCGCGCTCTATCTGCACGTCGCTCAGCTTCAGCGACGCCCACAGCTGCGGCGCCACCAGAGGCACCGAAGCCTGGAAGCCCACCGAATACATATTGTCAAGGCCCATCTTGATGCCGGTGTCGCCACCGCGGCGTGCCTCAGGAGCTGCGTCTTCTCCGCCGTCGGGCGTGTCGGCATCGTCGCCGCCGATGCCTCCGAAGGCATCCATGTTCATGTAGGCGACCTGCTTCTGCAGGGTACGCTGATACGAGCCGTTGAAGCTCAGTGTCGGCAGCAGCTGACCCAGGGTCTCCTTGCGCGAGTAGTCGGCCTTGAGCACCTCCATGTCGGCGACTTTTACGGTCGGGTTGTCGGTCAGTGCTATGCGCAGGCAGTCGTCGAGCGACAGCGAGGGCGCATCCGACTGCGCCGCCGCCGGCCATGCGGCTGCCGCGAGTGTCACCGCCATTGCAAGTATTTTCTTATTTTGCATCGTATAAATGAATCGGTAAGTAGGAAAAAACTTTGCGAAGTTACAACATTTTATCTGATTGGCCCTTAAAAATCCGCACTTATTGCTAATTTTTTCTCCTTTTTGCCCATAATTGGTATGCGGCATCAGCAGCCCGGCTAAAAAGCACCCGAAAAATACCCCGAAATTGCAAAAAAATGTGTAAGTTTGCATCGTGACTAAAACAAAAGGCAAACAACCGGACCAGTCGCCTGCGGCGCTTTTCGAGCAATATCTGCGCGAGCACCGCAAACGCCAGACCGTCGAGCGCCGCGCCATTCTCGAAGCCGTCGCAGGCCTCGACGGCAGCTTTACGGCCGACGGGGTAGCCGCTCTGATGGCCGCTGGAGCCTGTCCGGTGGCCCGGCCTACCGTCTACGCCACCCTCGAGCTCCTGGTCGACTGCGGCATACTGCGCCGCCGGTCGGTCAACCGCGGCGCATTCACCTATGAGACGGCCGCCGACCGTCCCGACTTCCGCATCGACCTCATCTGCTCGTCATGCGGCAAGATCCGCACCCGCCACGACGCCGACATGGCCCGGTACATCCTGGCCAGGCGCCAGCCCGGCTTCACCCCTGCCGACTACTCGCTGCAGATCTACGGCCTGTGCCGGGCATGCGGCAAGTCACGCAACAGATCATCAGCTAAAAAATAAATCCAACATACATTTATCACTGTGAAAGATTCTATGAAAGTCGACATTCTCCTGGGCCTCCAATGGGGCGATGAAGGTAAAGGCAAGGTAGTGGACGTGCTGACACCCCGCTACGACATCGTGGCCCGCTTCCAGGGCGGTCCCAACGCCGGACACACCCTCGAATTCGATGGCCACAAGGTAGTGCTTCGCTCGATTCCATCGGGCGTGTTCCAAGGCAACGTCAACGTCATCGGCAACGGCGTCGTACTCGATCCGGTCCTGTTCATGAACGAGGCCAGAGAACTCATCGGCGCAGGCACCGACCTGCACAGGATTCTGAAAATCTCGCGCAAGGCGCACCTCATACTGCCCTCGCACCGCCTACTTGATGCCGCCTCCGAGGCCGCCAAGGGCTCCGGCAAGATCGGCACCACCGGCAAGGGCATCGGCCCCACGTACACCGACAAGATATCCCGCTCAGGCCTGCGCGTGGGCGACCTCGAGTCACCCGACTTCGACCGGCGCCTCGACGCCGCCATCGCACGCCACGTCAAGACCATCCGCGACATGGGCGTGGCTGTCGACACCGACGCGCTCGCGCGCCTCACCGACGAGTGGAAGCAGGCCGCCGCGTTCCTGCGCACCTTCGAGCTCATCGACTCGGAGCACTTCGTCAACAAGGCGCTCGATGCCGGCCGCAAAGTCCTCTGCGAGGGCGCACAGGGTACCATGCTCGACGTCGATTTCGGATCGTACCCGTTCGTAACATCATCCAACACCGTTGCGGCCGGCGCCTGCACCGGCCTGGGCGTAGCCCCCAACCGCATAGGCGACGTCTATGGTATCTTCAAGGCCTACTGCACCCGCGTGGGCAGCGGACCATTCCCAACCGAGCTCTTCGACGAGGACGGCCGCCGCATGCGCGACATCGGCCACGAATACGGAGCTGTCACCGGCCGCGAGCGACGCTGCGGCTGGATCGATCTTGTAGCCCTCCGCTATGCCGTGATGATCAACGGTGTAACCCGGCTGATCATGATGAAGAGCGATGTCCTCGATTCCTTCGACACCGTCAAGGCCTGCACCGCCTACCGGATCGGCGACACGGTCACCACCGACTTCCCCTTCTCGCTCGAGACGCCAGGCGCAGAACCCCAACCCGTCTATACCGAGCTCCCCGGCTGGAAAACCGACCTGACGGCCGTAAATTCACCCGAGGAGTTCCCGCAGGCGTTCAGGGACTACATCAGCTTCATCGAGCGCGAACTCGGCGTCCCCGTCACCATCGTGTCCGTCGGCCCCGACCGCTCGCAGACCATCGAAATAAAGTAAAATCACCTTTTTCCCCTCAACTATATGGCAATTGTCAAACCTTTCAGGGGCGTCCGTCCGCCCCGCGACCTGGTCGAGCAGGTAGCTTCGCGACCCTACGACGTGCTCAACTCCGAGGAAGCCCGCGCCGAAGCCGCCGGAAATCCACGTTCGCTCTACCATATAATCAAGCCGGAAATCGACTTCGAGCCCGGCACCGACGAGCACGACGCCCGAGTCTACGACAAGGCTGTCGAGAACTTCCGGGCCTTCCAGCACAACGGCTGGCTCGTGCAGGACGACCGCGAGCACTATTATATATATGCCCAGACCATGAACGGCCACACCCAGTACGGCATCGTCGTGGCCGCAAACGTGGCTGACTATCTCAACGGCGTCATCAAGAAGCACGAGCTCACCCGCCGCGACAAGGAGGAGGACCGCATGAAACACGTACGCGTACAGAACGCAAACATCGAGCCGGTGTTCTTCGCCTTCCCCGACAACAAGGCCCTGCAGGAGATCATCGACCGCGTCACCGCCGGCGAGCCCGAATACGACTTCATCGCCCCCGACGGCTTCGGCCACACATTCTGGGTCATCGACGACGACGCAACCATTGCCCGCATCACCGAGGAATTCGCCCGCATCCCATACCTCTACATAGCCGACGGCCATCACCGCACGGCTGCCGCTGCCCTTGTCGGCAACGAGAAAGCGCGACTCAACCCCGACCACCGCGGCGACGAGGAGTACAACTACTTCCTGGCCGTGGCATTCCCCGCCTCGCACCTGCGCATCATCGACTACAACCGCCTGGTCAAGGATCTCAACGGTCTGTCGCCAGCCGAATTCCTCGAGAAACTCGAATTCAATTTCATCGTCCGCGACATGGGCACCGTGCCCTACCGTCCCGACCGACTACACAACTTCTCGCTCTACCTCGAGGGCCGCTGGTACTCGCTCACAGCCCGCGAAGGCACCTACAACGACAGCGACCCCATCGGAGTGCTCGACGTCACCATCTCGTCCGACCTCATCCTGCGCGACATCCTCGGCATCACCGACCTGCGCTCCGACAAGCGCATCGACTTCGTCGGCGGTATCCGCGGGCTCGGGGAACTCAGCCGCCGCGTCGACTCAGGCGAGATGGCTGCGGCGCTCGCCCTCTTTCCCGTGTCGATGAAACAGCTGATGGACATCGCCGACTCCGGCAACATCATGCCTCCAAAGACCACCTGGTTCGAGCCCAAGCTCCGCTCAGGACTTGTGATCCACAAACTCGACTGAAAAATCCACCGAACTCATACATAACACACATAAATGTCTGAAAACAAGAAAGAAATAGTACTCAGCGGTATACGCCCCACCGGAAAGCTGCACCTGGGCAACTACTTCGGCGCCCTGCGCAAATTCGTCAGGATCCAGGACGACTACGACTGCAACTTCTTCATAGCCGACCTCCACGCGCTAACCACCGCCACTGATCCCGAGGCTCTCCACACGAGCGTCAAGGGCGTGCTGGCCGAATACCTCGCCGCCGGCATTGACCCGGAGAAGGCAACCATCTTCGTACAGAGCGACATCCCCGAGATTTCGGAGATGTATCTGCTGCTCAACATGCACGTCGGCATCGGCGAGCTCATGCGCACTGCCGCCTTCAAGGACAAGGCTCGCAAGTGCCTCGGCATCAAGGCTCCCGACAATGAAGCCGACGACACCGACGAAGCCTTCGAGCACCAGATCATCGGCGCCGAGACCAACAAGCGCGTCAACGCCGGCCTGCTCACCTACCCGACCCTGATGGCCGTCGACATCCTAATCCAGAAGGCTACCAAGGTACCCGTAGGCAAGGACCAGCTGCAGCATCTCGAGCTCACGCGCCGATTCGCGCGCCGCTTCAACTCGTTCTACGGCGTCGATCTCTTCCCCGAACCCACCGACTTCGAATTCGGCGGCGGTCCCGTCAAGGTTCCCGGCCTCGACGGCTCCGGCAAGATGGGCAAGAGCTAGGGCAACTGCATCTACCTCACCGACGATCCGAAGGTTCTGCGCAAGAAGGTAATGCGCGCCACCACCGACGAAGGGCCCAAGGAACCGAACTCGCCCATGAGCCTGCCCGTCGCCAACCTCTTCACCCTGCTCGAACTCATCTCTACGCCCGATGTAGTCGAGCATTTCCGCAGCGCCTACGCCGACTGCTCCATCCGCTACGGCGACCTCAAGAAGCAGCTCGCCGAGGATATTCTCAACATCACCAACCCCATACGTGAGCGCGTCAACGACATCCTCGCCGACGAGAACTATCTGCGCCGCGTCGTGGCGCAGGGCGCCGAAAAGGCCCGCGCACGCGCCGCCGACACCCTCGCCGAGGTGCGCCACATCATGGGCATACGTCCGATCTGATGAAATCCCTCCTGAAAATCACTCTCGCCGTCGCCGCTTCTCTCGGAGCTGCGGCGGCGTTTTCGTCGGTGTCTCAAGCAGCCAACGACGTCTATGACCGCCACGGCGTCATGGTCCGCCACGACATCGACTGCCCGGTCATCTACCTTGTCTTCTCGGCCGACTCCATGTTCGAGGGCGCGCCGGTTGCCCTGAAGGCTCTCGACAGCCGCGGAATCCTCGGCAACTTCTTCTTCACCGGCAACTTCCTCGAGAGGCCCGAGAACGCTCCGGTCATCCGCCGCATCATCCGGGGCGGGCACTACGTAGGAGGCCACTCGCACCGCCATCTGCTGCTGGCAGACTGGGACGATGACCGC
>CAJJQT010000031.1 GCA_905193995.1 uncultured Porphyromonadaceae bacterium
GCAGCGGCGCGGTTGAGCGACACGTCCTGCGACAGCTGGTCGTAGGCGCGCTGGATGAATGTAGCGGCCACGCCCATGACCGGGCGGCAACCGTCGGCGGCCAGGCCCGAAGCCATGGCAACGCCCTGCTCCTCGGCGATGCCGACGTCGATGAACTGGCTGCCGGCCCTGGCGCGCTTGTCGGGCGTGAAGCCCAGGACGCCCGGGGTGTCGGCCGTTATGACGCACACTCGCGGGTCCTCGGCCATCCGCTGCAGCATCATGCCGCAGAATATATCGGCGTAGGTCTCGGCAGCGCTCTGATATTTCAGGCAGCCTGTTGCGGGATCAAACGGCCCGCTGTAGTGAAACTGTTCCTTGTGCTCCTCAGCTACGGGAAGCCCGTGGCCCTTCATGGTATTGATATGTACCACAACGGGGTGTGTCGAGTCCTTCACGCTTTCGAAAGCCTTTACGAGCGACTCTATGTCGTTGCCGTAGGGCACGTAGATATAGTCGTAGCCCATGGCCTTGAAGAGGTTGTTGGGACTTGTGCCGTTGGAGTCGCGCAACTCGGCCAGGTTTCTGTATATCGATCCGTGGGTCTCGGCGATACTCATCTGATTGTCGTTGACCACCACGATGAAATTTGTGCCGAGCGTGCCGGCGTAGTCGAGCCCCTCGAAAGCTTCGCCGCCACTGAGCGAGCCGTCGCCTATGACGGCGATGACATTGTATTTTCCACCCGTGAGGTCGCGGGCCTTGGCCAGACCTGATGCAAGCGACACAGAGGTGGACGTATGGCCGATAGAGAAGAGATCATAGGGACTTTCGGCCGGATTAGTATAGCCGGTGACGTCATCGTAATGAGCGGGATCTATAAAGGCTGCGATGCGACCGGTCAGCATCTTGTGCACGTAGCTTTGGTGCGACACGTCGAATACGATTTTGTCGGCCGGGGCGTTAAATACGTAGTGCAGGGCTACTGTCGGCTCGAGGAAGCCCAAGTTGGGGCCGACATGGCCGCCATGACGGCTCAGGTTGGTGATCAGCGCGGCCCGCAGGTCATCGGCCAGAGGGGAAAGCTGGGCGACTGTCAGGCGCTTGATGTCTGCAGGCGATTTGATATCCTTGATATTCATGTTGTGTGTAATGGTTTTATGTCATTGCAAATTTAACGAAAATAATCTGATTAAGATTCAGGTGCGGTTTTTAACTATGCAATGTATTGGCACATTTCCCGAAGTTTTGTTAACTTTACAGCCGATAATGAAAAAAGACTCCGGAATAAAGATAGGCTACGACGCAAAACGGGCGTTCAGCAACATGACCGGCCTGGGCAATTACAGCCGCCTCGTGGCCGGCACCATGGCCGGCATGTATCCGGCCAATACCTACGTGCTCTACACTCCCCGCGAGCGCGAGAATCCGCGACTCGACCGCCTGCTGATGCGCGGAAACGTCGAGGTGAAGACTCCCGGCCGCCTCTGGCGGAGTCTTCCGTCGGCGTGGCGAAGCGCGGGCATATGCGGCGACCTGGCCGCCGACGGCATAGACCTCTACCACGGTCTGAGCAACGAGATACCGCTGGCGCCCGTACCATGCGCGTCGGTGGTGACGATCCACGACCTGATATGGCGCCGGATACCGCAGGACTACTCTGCCATCGACCGGCGGCTCTACGACCTCAAATACGGCCACGCGGCCCGCAAGGCCGACCGCGTCATCGCCATAAGCGAGTGTACGAAGGCCGACATAGTGGCCGACTGGAATGTTGACCCGGCGCGGATAGATGTCATATATCAGGGAATCGACCCGGCATTCAGCCGCCCCGTCACCTTCGAGGACCGCAAACGCATACGCAAGACCTACAACCTGCCCGGCCGATATATCCTGGCCGTGGGCACCGTGCAGAGCCGCAAGAACCAGCTGCTTGCGGTCCGCGCGCTTGAGGGGCTGCCCGACGACATCACGCTGGTGATCGCCGGGCGCGGCGACCGCCGCTACGGCCCCCGGGTGCGGGGCGCCATCGAAGAGATGCGTCTCGGCGACCGCGTGCGCTGGCTCGAAAACGTGCCCTTCACCGACCTCCCGGCACTGTACGCCGCCGCCGATCTGTCGTCGTACACCTCGCGCTACGAAGGGTTCGGACTGCCTGTGGTCGAGTCAATCGCTGCCGGGACACCCGTTGTGGCTTGCACGGGATCGTGTCTCGAGGAGGCCGGAGGTCCCGGAGGCATATACGTCGACCCCGACGACGTGCGCGGCTACACCGAAGCCGTCCGCGACATTCTCGACAAGACCTACGTGCGCGACCACATGGCAGAGGCCGGCCGACGCTACGTACGCCGCTTCAACGCCAAGGACTTCGCCTCGTCACTGATGGTGACATACAACAAGGCTATACTGGACTATTCGCTCAAGAATATCAAATGAATATGGAAGGAAAAACGATTCTGATCGTGGGTGCCGGCGGGTTCATCGGCGGATTCATAGCAGCCGAAGCCCTGCGCCGCGGCTACGACACATGGGTGGGCGTGCGCGAATCGACCTCGCGCCGGTATCTGACGGACCCGCGCCTCAAATTCGTAGTGCTCGATTACGACAATCCCGACGCAGTGGAAGCCGGGTTGCGCCGCACCGTACCCGCGGCCGGCCGCTGGGACTACATCATATGGAATCTCGGCGCGACTAAGTGCGCAAACTTCGCCGACTTCAACCTGATCAACTTCCTCTATCCGCGCACCTTTATCAACATTCTGATAAACAATGACATGGTGCCGGAAAAATTCCTGTATATGAGTTCGCTGAGCGCCCTCGGAGCCGCCGACGAAAAGGGATACACTCCGATAGGGCCGCGCACTGTGCCGAATCCCAACACACGCTACGGTCTGTCGAAAATCAAGACTGAGACCTTCCTGGAAACGCTGCCCGACTTTCCCTGGATCATTTTCCGCCCGACCGGCGTCTACGGTCCGCATGAGAAGGACTATCTGATGATGATCAAGAGCATCGACTCGCACTTCGACTTCGGGGTAGGGTACCGGCGCCAGCTGCTGACGTTCATCTACGTCGACGATCTGGTCGGAGCCATGTTCGACGCTCTGGCCGCCGACGGCACCGTCCGCAAAAAATACATCATCAGCGAGGACCGCGCCTATTCGCAGAAGGATTTCCGCGCCATGGTGGCCCGCGAGCTGGGCGTAAAGTGGGTGATACCGCTGAAACTGCCTCTCTGGGCCGTATACGCGGCATCGGCTGTAGCCGAGAAGATCGCGGCCGCCAAGCGCCAGGCCTCGACCCTCAACCGCGACAAATACGTGATAATGAAGCAACGCAACTGGTCGTGCGACGTGTCCGACGCCAAGCGCGACTTCGGCTTCCGCATCAACTTCCCGCTCGAACGCGGCATCGCCGAGACTGTCCGCGCCTACAAGGCAGAGAAAGAGCATGCAAAGGCAAAGACAAAGGAAGGAGGCGGAAAATGAACCGGCCGCCTGCATGGTTCATCGGCCTGGCCGCCGTTGCAGCTGTGCCGATGGTGCTGCTGACCGTGCGCGCCGACTCGGTCCTGCGCATGGCCTACGACACCGACTCGCCCGCTCTGAGCTGGCTCTATCCGGCGTACATAGTGCTGTCGGGCGTGCTGGCGTGCATATGCTACCGACAGCGGCCGACAATCGCCTGGATACTGCTGACACTGATGATCCTTACCGACATACTTCTCCTTTTAGCCTGACTATGACCGACATCGACGAATACGTAACCCGGTACAGCGACCCGCAGCCGCCCGAACTCGAGAGGCTCTACCGCCACACGCACCTGACGCGCCTCTATCCCCGCATGTGCTGCGAACCCGTACAGGGCCGTCTGCTTAAGATGCTCACGACAATGATACGCCCGCAGCGTATCCTCGAGTTAGGGACCTTCAGCGGCTATTCCACCCTCTGCTTTGCCGAGGGAATGCCCTCAGGTGCCGAGATTCACACCGTGGAGATCGATGACGAGGCCGAACCAGAGCTTTCCGAGCTGTTTGCGGCCTCGGACCGCGCCGCCGACATTCATCTGCACATCGGCGACGCCATGGATATCGTTCCGCTTATCTCAGGCGACCCATGGGACCTGGTCTACATCGACGCCAACAAGCGCCAGTACACCGACTACTACCGCATGGTCAAGCCGCTCATGGCTCCGGGCGCATACATTCTGGCCGACAACACGCTCTGGAGCGGGAAGGTGCTCGAACCCGAGGCCAACCACGACGCGCAGACTCGCGGCGTCGATGCATTCAACCGCCTCGTAGCCGGCGATCCGGACGTAGAGACGGTGATGATACCGCTGCGCGACGGACTGACGCTAATACGCATAAAACCCGCCGAAAGATGAAAAAAAAGACTATCTGGGACATGAACCGCCTGTCTGTCGAGGACTTCCGCACCGCGCCCAAACTGCCGCTGACCGTAGTGCTCGACAATGTCAGGTCGCTCAACAACATAGGATCCATTTTCCGTACATGCGACGCATTCGCCGTCGAGCGGCTGGTACTCTGTGGCATATCGCAGACCCCTCCCTCGGCCGAAATCCACAAGACAGCCCTCGGCGCCGAAGAATCGGTCGAGTGGCGCTACTTCGCCACAACGGCCGAAGCTGTCGAAACCCTGCGCCGCGACGGCTACACGGTGTGCTGCCTCGAACAGGTCAACGGCTCGGTAGCCCTCGACCGATTCATTCCCGACCCGGCTGTGCGCTACGCCTTCGTGGCCGGGCACGAGGTCGACGGAGTGGCGCAGGACATCGTCGACGCCTGCGACCTCTGCCTTGAAATCCCGCAGAGCGGCACGAAACATTCGCTCAACGTGGCCGTGTCTACAGCTATCGCCATATGGCACTTCTACAGTAACTTATCTCTCTCAAAATGAAAATACGCACCTACGGCGCGGCCCGCATGGGCGCCTTCGCCGTCACCATTCTGTCCAGCTTTATCCTTATGGTCAATTGCAGCAGTAAAACAACCGACACCGCAGTCCCCGCGGCCGCCGCGGTAACCATACACCCCGTCACGGCCGAGCCGCAGGGCGCCGTCACTTACCCGCGCAAACTCCGGCCCGGCGACAAGATAGCGATTGTGTCGCCCGCCGGCCCCATCGACCGCGACATCGTCGAAAAGGCCGCCGCCGTGATCCGCGGTCAGGGCTTTGAGCCTGTCATCTATCCGCATGCATTCGGCCGCAACGGCCACTTCAGCGGTACGCACGACGAACGATTCGCCGACCTGCAAGCCGCGCTGACGGACACGGCCGTGCGCGCCATCCTGTGCAGCCGCGGAGGCTACGGCGTAGTCCACAACCTCGACCGTCTGGCCGCCCTGCCGCTGAAGGACGATCCTAAATGGATCATCGGCTTCAGCGACATATCGGCCCTGCACGCACTTATGGCCTCGAACAACATAGCCAGCATCCACTCCTCGATGGCCAAGCAGATAATGCTCGGCGCCGACGATCCGGACAACAAGATGCTGTTCGGTATCCTGCGCGGCGAGATGCCCTCGTACACCTTCGCGCCGAACGAGTACAACTGCACAGGCACGGCCACGGGGCGGCTCTTAGGCGGCAATCTGGCCGTCATAGCCGACCTGATCAGCACGCCTTTCGACATCATCCGCCCGGGTTCGATACTTTTCATAGAGCCGATATACAAGGTCGAGCGTATTCTCTACCAGCTCAAGCTCAGCGGCATACTGCCCAATCTCAAGGGGCTCATCATAGGCCAGTTCACCGACTACAAGCCCGACGGCAACCACAAGCGCATAGAGGACATGATCCACGACATAGTCAAGGACTACGACTACCCGATAGCCTTCGGAGTGCCCGTCGGGCACGTCGACCACAACATTCCGCTGATCGAATCCTCGGAAGCGACCCTCACGGTCACGCCCGAGAAAGTGACCCTCACGCTGGCGCGCTGATCGGGTCGGGTAGGGGATGCACCCGAAAATCGCATTTAAAGGCACCCTGCGGCGCGAAGAACATCTGAAGCGGTGGGGCTCTCAGGCAACCACACCGCCTGCCTCACAGACGGTCTGGCAAGCCATGTGAGCTGTTTCTTCGCGTAAACGCGCGTGTTCTTGGCAATGCGTGCCACGGCCGTGTCAAGCGGCATCGCGCCGTCGAGGAAGGCGAAAAGCTCCTTGTAGCCGACTGTATTGAGCGAATTGAGGTGGCGCAGCGGGTATACGCGGCGTGCCTCGTCGAGCAGCCCGGCCTCCATCATGGCGCCGACGCGTCGGTTGATTCGGTCGAAGAGCCGCTCGCGGGGCAGATCGAGGGCCACCTTTACTATGTCGAACGGCCGCGGCGAGGTAGCCCTGCGGCGCAGGCTGCTGTACGGCTGCCCGGCCTCGAGGGTAATCTCTATAGCATGGGCCACGCGGCGCGGATTGCGCAGGTCGGCTTCGGCTGCATATTCCGGATCGATTGTCTCAAGCCATCCCGCCAGGGCGTCGAGGCCGCCGCTATCATAGAGCGACCGCACGCGGCTGCGGGTCGCGTCACTGATGTCGGGGAGGCGGTCGATGCCGTCGGTGACAGCGTCGACGTACATCATCGAGCCGCCGCACATCACGGCGACATCATTCTGCGCGAAGAGCTCACCTAACAGCTTCAATGCCTCTGCCTCGTAGCGGGCCGCGCTGTAGTATTCGTCGAGATCAAGAACGCCCACGAAATGATGTCGCACGGCCGCAAGCTGCCCGGAGGTCGGGGCTGCCGTGCCGATGGATATGCCGCGGTAGATCTGACGCGAGTCGGCCGACACGATATCGCACCCCAGACGCGAGGCCACATCGACAGCCAGGGCCGACTTACCCGAGGCAGTCGGCCCTGTGATGACTATGAGAAGCGGTCGGGGGCCGTTCACTTGAACTGACCTGTGCCGACGATGCGGCAGATCTCAACTATGACGTCCATGGCTTTCTCCATCGAGGGAACCGGCACGAACTCGTAGCGTCCGTGGAAATTCAGGCCGCCGGCGAAGATATTGGGGCAGGGGAGGCCCTTGAACGACAGCTGTGCGCCGTCTGTGCCGCCGCGGATGGGCTGCACCTTGGGCGTGACGCCGACGTTCTCCATGGCCTGGCGGGCGATGTCGATGATGTACATCACCGGCTCGATCTTCTCGCGCATGTTGTAGTACTGATCCTTGATCTCGAGCTCGCAGCAATCCGGAAATTCGTTGTTGATCTTGCGCGAAAGGTGCTCGAGCTCCTTCTTGCGGCGCTCGAAACGGTCGCGGTCGTGGTCGCGGATTATGTAGGTGAGCGTGGTCTGCTCCACGGTTCCTTCCATACCCACGAGGTGATAGAAGCCCTCGTAGCCCTCGGTGTGCTCGGGAGTTTCCCAGCGCGGGAGCATGATCATGAACTGGTTGGCGATGCGCATCGAGTTGACCATCTTGTGCTTGGCGTAACCCGGATGCACGTTGCGGCCCTTGAAAGTGACCTTGGCTACGGCGGCGTTGAAGTTTTCAAACTCGAGTTCGCCGATCTCGCCACCGTCCATGGTGTAGCCGAAATCAGCGCCGAAGGCCGGAACATCGAACTTGTGAGCGCCGCGGCCTATCTCCTCGTCGGGATTGAACGCCACCCGTACGGGGCCGTGCTTGATCTCGGGATGGGCCAGCAGATACTCCATTGCCGTGACTATCTCTGCCACGCCGGCCTTGTCGTCGGCCCCCAGCAACGTGTTACCATCGGTGACGATCAGCGCCTGACCTTTGTATCCGAGCAGCTCGGGGAAGTCCTTGGGCGAGAGTGTCACGCCGGCTTCACGGTTGAGCACGATGTCGCCGCCGTCGTAATTCTCGACGATACGAGGCGACACGTGGCGCCCCGACATGTCGGGCGACGTGTCGAGGTGCGCGATGAAGCCTACGGTGGGCACCTGCAGGGCGCCGTCGAGATTGCCGGGCAGCGTGGCCATCAGATAACCGTTCTCGTCGAGCGTCACGTCCGAGAGCCCGATGCGCTCCAGCTCGTCCTTCAGATGGCGCGCGAATATCATCTGACCCGGAGTCGACGGCGTCAGATTGGTCAATTCATCACTCTGGGTATCGAATTTCACATACCCGAGGAAGCGATCAACAAGATTTACCATTGCATTATGTGTTTTACAAATTATTCATTCACAAAGATAAAGCGCCAGGGGAATGCCTGTGACAGCTCCTTGTCGCCCTTGAGAGCCTTGTACTCGACGCGCACACCTTCTATCCCCAGCTTGCGGAACATGGCCTCGAAACTTTCACGCAGCGAGCCCAGCGACGAATAGCTGCGTACGAGCGGCTTCTCATATAGCCCCGTCAGTAGTCCCTGGCCCGAATTGGCGTAGCGGCTCTCGTCCGGGAAAGTGACCGTATAGGTCAGGAAGCCTCCCTTGACCGACAGTTCTACACTCTGCGCCTGAGCCCACGCTGCACGATTGGGCAACGACGGCTCCAGCATCGCGCAGAGCTCGGACTTCACTTTGCCACCGTCGAGCTGCGACGGAAGCGCCTTGTACAGATTGCGCAGTTGGGCGCCCGTATACTTGTACTCACGCTTGAAATCGTATATGTCAGCGACAGAAAGCACTACCGCACCATCCGTACCCTCGACTGCTTTCACGACAGCGTTGAACACCTTGGCCGGCGACTGCTTCAGCTGTTGGGCCAGGTAATAGTTCATCAGCGCGTCGCCCACGGCCTCGAAGCGGATAAGCGAATCGCGCACTACGGCATCTACACGTATATCCTTACCGTCTGCCACGGCCTTGACGGCCGTCACAGGCGCCTCACTCTCTGCCAGTACACTGTCGAGCGAAGCGGCGGCCTTCTGCAGCCGCTCCTCCTTGTTCACACCGCCGCCGCACGAAGCCATCGCGGCCATCACACACAAAGCCACGGCCATAGCCACGGCACTTTTCATAATCTTCTTCATATCCGATATATCACATTGCGGCCTCACGGGCCACATTCATAATTCTTAATTATGCATTCTCAATTCCTAATTTCATCCGCACGTGCATCCCTTTACAGGAATCTTCTCGATGCGGCGCTCGTGGCGGCCGCCGTCGAAACCCGTGGTCAGGAACACATCCACGATCTGCATCGCAGTCTCAGGAGTGATGAACCGCGCCGGCATCACCAGCACGTTCGCATCGTTGTGAGCCCGTGCCAGCCGCGCCAGCTCAGGCTCCCAGCACAGTGCCGCACGGATGCCCTGATGCTTGTTCAGCGTCATGCCTATGCCGTTCCCGGTGCCGCACATCGCGATCGCCGGGTAACACTCGCCGCGCTCGACCGCCAGTGCGCACGGATGCGCGAAATCGGGATAATCGCACGACTCAGTGCCGTACGTGCCGAAGTCCTTGTATTCATACCCGAGCTCCGTCAGATGCGCCTCCACGGCACATTTGAGCTCATATCCGGCATGGTCGCTGCACATGCCCACAATGCTCTTCTTTCCTTCCATAATAGTAATATTTTTTTACTATTCACAATCAATCCCGCGCCCAAAAAGTTCATCTGAACGTCCGGAAACGCAGAAATCTTTGCAAAAATAGTAAAAAAAAATCCAAAACCGCTTGCAAACCAAAAAAAATTCGTAACTTTGCCCCTGCAAACGCAAAAAGCGACCTCCGGCGAGCGAGCCGGCAGCGCTACAAAAGCGGAGCAAGCCCAGGTGGCGGAATGGTAGACGCGCTCGTTTCAGGTGCGAGTGCTGCGAGGCGTGCAGGTTCGAGTCCTGTTCTGGGCACCCCAAAATCCCGTAACTATTTGATTTTCAATAGTTGCGGGATTTTTCTTTTGTTTTTGTCTGCAAAATGTCTGCAAAACGGAAGTCAATAACTCATTCCTCCCCCATTTTTTATTAAAAAATCCACCGTACAGGTATGATTTTGTCTGCCGCAGACAAAACTAAATGTTAAAAATGACCCTCTTGAAATTTTAACAACGGTTAAATTGTTAACGCGAGTTCCCTCGCTGCTACCCTCGGAAGCATAAAGAATCCAGCGGATTTGTACCGATTTGTTTCTAAACTATCCATTGACGAACCCTCGTATGTAAAAATGTGTTTCTATTTTATATCCGAAACAAAATGAGTACATACGACCTCCCATATTATGAAAATGTGCTCTGTGAGAGAATGTCGTTTATCGAACCATTCTGCACAGATTGGGAGGCTGTGAATGTCAATCATCTCATAGAGCTTAAGGACTGCCTGGATAAAGAATGGATGAATTTTCAACGTGCCATACTCGCAGATATGCAGAGTGGCTTTTACGGTTCCTATTGCGTAAGATCCATTTATTGCACCCTCAAAAAATTTTCAAGATGGTTCTATGATTTGAAGGATATAATCTGCATGGCACTCAAACACACGATACATGAGGTCGTTCAAAAAGCTGTCATTGCCAGAGCTATTGCAAATGCCATCGAAGTCATTTGGGTACCTTTTATATGGGAAAGATACGAAGAACTGAAAAAGGAATCTCAGAGACTACCTGAGACTCTTACAGCAGATGAGCTTAGACGAGCCAAGATGCGTAATATTGACGAAGTGAACAGAGATCATGCCTTGCGCAACCTGTTTAGTGTTATCACCGGTTCAAGCACAGAAGAAAACAACAGACAGACAACCCAATGTCATCTTTATCATAGCCGATGACCTCGGCTACGGTGACATGAGTTGCTACGGTGCGCATCGTGTCCGAACTCCTCACGTGGATGCGTTGGCAGACAGCGGTATTCGCTTTACGGATGCTCATGCGGTAGCTTCCACCAGTACACCGTCGCGTTACTCTCTGTTTACTGGACATTATGCTTGGCGCAGAACCGATACGGGAATTGCCCGGGGCGATGCGGGAATGATTATCCGACCCGAGCAGACTACGATTGCCGATATGTTCAAGGTAGCCGGATATACCACCGGAGCTATCGGGAAGTGGCATTTGGGACTGGGCGACCAGACAGGTACACAGAACTGGAACCAAAAGGTTTGCCCCGGGCCGGAAGATATTGGTTTCGACTATTCCTGCTTGATGGCAGCCACTGGAGACCGTGTGCCTTGCGTATGGATGGAGAATCAGCAGGTGCTTGATTACGACCCGTCGGCCCCCATTGAGGTGAGTTATACCCAACCTTTTCCTGGCGAACCGACTGGAAAGAATAATCCGGAGCTACTGACCAACCTAAAGCCCTCGCCCAATCACGGACACAACCAAGCCATCGTCAATGGTATTTCGCGCATCGGATACATGAAGGGAGGAGGCAAGGCACTGTGGAAGGACGAAAACATTGCTGACACCATTATTGCTAAATCGGTAGGTTTTATCGAGCGTAATAGCGACAAACCCTTCTTCTTGTATGTAGGAACCAATGACGTGCATGTACCCCGTTTTCCCCACCCGCGTTTTGTAGGTAAAAGCGGAATGGGCTATCGAGGAGATGCTATTCTTCAGTTCGATTACACGGTTGGCAAAATCGTAGAAGCGTTGGAGAGAAAAGGATTGAGAGAAAACACGCTGATTGTGTTGAGTAGCGACAACGGTCCAGTAGTGGATGACGGCTATCAGGATCAAGCAGTGGAGCTGCTAGGCGACCACCGTCCGTGGGGTAACCTGCGTGGCGGTAAATATAGTAATTTTGAAGCGGGTACTCGCATTCCGTTTATTGTTAGTTGGCCTGATAAAGTAAAAAAAGGTAAAATTTCGGATGCTTTGGTATCTCAGATTGATTTATTTGCTTCAATGGCTGAATTGGTGGGACAAGAGATACAGCCGGGTGCCGGAGTAGACAGTCAGAATCAGTTGAAAGCCTTTTTGGGTACTGATCGTAAGGGGCGTGACTATGTGATCGAAGCTTCCGGTTCTTTGTCTGTTTCAGACGGAGCTTGGAAATATATTACTCCGAATAAAGGGGCAGCTTTTATGAAACTAACAAGGACTGAGACTGGTAAT
>CAJJQT010000032.1 GCA_905193995.1 uncultured Porphyromonadaceae bacterium
CGGCCCTGAAGGCGCTTTCGACCGAGGCTCGTCAGAAACTCCAGCGGCAGCGGCCCGAGACTATCGGCCGGGCTTCGCGAATCCCCGGTGTTTCCCCGAGCGACATCAACATCCTGCTTCTGCTTATGAATAGATGAAGATGTTCCACGTGAAACAAATTGACAACAAATAATTTTAAAATCAAATACTTAACAGCATAAACAAAATGGAATACATCAAGTCAAAAATCCGTGATGTCATTGACTTCCCCGCAAAGGGAGTCATCTTCAAGGACCTCACCACAGCGTTCAAAGATCCTCGCGCGCTGCACATCATCGGCTGGGATCTGTCACAGATTTATCGCGACAAGGGTATCACCAAAGTCGTAGGCATCGAATCGCGCGGCTTCATCGGCGGCTCGATCCTTGCATTCGAGCTCGGCGCCGGTTTCGTTCCCGCACGCAAACCCGGCAAACTACCCGCCGACACAGTCAGCCAGACCTATGCCAAGGAGTACGGCACAGATACTATCGAGATGCATAAGGACGCTATAACGCCCGACGATATTGTAGTAATACACGACGATGTCCTCGCCACAGGCGGTACTATGCTCGCCGCCTACAACCTGGTGAAGAGTTTCAACCCCAAGAAAATCTACATCAACTTCATCATCGAGATCTCGGCGCTCAATGGCCGCAAGACTCTGCCCGCCGACGTCGACGTCACCTCGCTGATCACTTACTGATCCCCCCGAAGCTCACGCAGCGCGGCCTGCGCTGTAGCCTTTGGCGCATAATACCCCGCTCCTGCCAAAAGAGCGGGGCTTTGCATACTTTTAAGCCTCTTTTTGCGTTATACTATCATGCCGAAACATGTAAAATCCGAAGCCCTGCGCGAGAAAATCTCGTTCCTGCCCGACACTCCCGGCGTTTATGTCTACTACGACAGCGCCGGCACAGTGATCTATGTCGGCAAGGCCAAGAACCTCAAGCGCCGCGTTTCGTCGTATTTCAACCGCACGCACGACGTACTTCGTACCAACCTGCTCGTGCGCAATATAGCCGACATGAAATATATTGTCGTGCCCACCGAGCAGGATGCCTTGAATCTGGAGAACTCCATGATCAAGGAGTATAAGCCACGCTACAATGTGCTGCTCAAGGACGACAAGTCGTACCCCTGGATCGTGGTCACTAACGAGCTTTATCCGCGCGTGTTCATGACCCGTCAGCACGTCCGCGACGGTTCGAAATACTTCGGCCCGTACACCAATACTGCCGTGGCACGCACCGTCATCGAGCTTTTGCGCGAACTCTACCCGCTCCGTACATGCCGCATTCCCATCACTGAGGATACCGTTGCGAAGGGGTCCGGACGCCTGTGCCTGCAGTATCACATCAAGCGTTGCAAGGGTTGCTGTACCGGTCTCGTCTCGCCTCAGGACTACCGCCGCGACATCGAGCACATAAAGCAGATTCTGCGCGGCGACACGGCCGAACTTATGACTTACTTGAGGGAAGAGATGGCCAGGCTGGCTGCCGAACTGCGGTTCGAGGAGGCTCAGGAGGTAAAGGACCGCTATCGTCTGCTCGAGAATTATCAGTCGAGAAGCGTCATTGTCAGCCAGAACATAGGCGACCTCGACGTATTCGGCATCGACGACCAGAGCGGCGATTCGGACGTATACATCAATTACATGCACGTGCGCCACGGTGCTGTTGTCCGCAGCGTCACGCTGCGCTACAGGCGCTCGCTCGACGAGTCGCAGGGCGATCTGCTCGCATATGCCATGGCCGAGATCAAGGCTACGCTCGGTGTCGGATTCGACGAGGTTGTCGTAGCCTCTGTGCCGGATGTCGAGATGCCCGACGTCACCTTCACCGTGCCGCGCCGCGGCGACAAGGTCAAGCTGCTCGAAGTGTCGCAGCGCAACGCCCGGCAGAACCGTATCGACGACCTAAAGCACATGGCCAAGCATAATCCCGAGGAGCGCACAGCCAAGACTCTCGAACGCATCAAGGCCGACTTCCGTCTGCCGGAGCTGCCCCGGCATATCGAGTGCTTCGATAATTCTAATATTCAGGGCAGCAATCCGGTAGCTTCGTGCGTGGTGTTCAAGGACGCCAAACCGTCGAAGCGCGATTACCGGCATTTCAACATCAAGACTGTCGTCGGCCCCGACGATTTCGCATCCATGCGCGAGGTCCTCACCCGCCGCTATACACGTCTTATGGAAGAGGGACAGGAACTGCCGCAGCTCATAGTCGTCGACGGCGGCAAGGGACAGCTCAGCGCTGCCGTCGAGGCCCTCGACAGTATCGGTCTGCGAGGCAAGATTTCTGTAGTCGGCATAGCCAAACGGCTCGAGGAAATCTATTTCCCCGGCGACAGCGTGCCGCTGTACATCGACAAGAACAGCGAGTCGCTGCGTGTGGTGCAGCACCTGCGCGACGAGGCCCACCGCTTCGGCATAACGCATCACCGCAATCAGCGGAGTAAAAGCGCCATCACCAGCGAGCTCGACGCAATCAAAGGTATCGGCGAGAAGACCCGCACGGCCCTGCTGTCGCATTTCCGCAGCGTCAAGCGCATACGCGAGGCTTCCGAAGCCGACATTGCCGCCCTCGTCGGCCCGGCAAAGGGCCGCCTCATCGTCGCCGCACTCCAAAATTCCAATAACTCCGATAATATACTCTAACAGATTATGCGATTGGTAATTCAGCGTGTCAGAGAGGCGTCCGTCACCATCGGCGGACACACGGTTTCCGCTATCGGTCATGGACTTCTGATATTGGTCGGGGTCGAGCAGGACGATACTGAGGCCGACTGCCGATATCTTGCGGCGAAAGCCGTGGCGCTCCGCATCTTCGACGACGACCGCGGCGTGATGAACCGTTCGGTGGCAGATATCGGCGGTGATGTTCTGGCAGTCAGCCAGTTCACCCTCCTGGCATCGACGCGCAAGGGCAACCGTCCCAGCTACATCCGCGCAGCCGGCCATGAGCTGGCCACGCACCTCTATCAGATGTTTATCGACGAGACCTCGCGGCTGCTCGGACGTCCGACGCTCGCGGGTGTCTTCGGCGCTGACATGCAGGTGTCGCTTGTCAATGACGGGCCGATCACCATCCTTATTGATTCGCGCAATCCTCAGTAATTCAGCCTTTTCGCGACGTCTGGCGCTCGGGCTCCAGCCTGAACGCCCCGCGGATGGCGCTGCGGATGGCGCACGCCTCGGCCGTGTCCGTCTGCCGCAGCATCTCGAGTACCGTCTCTATGTAGCGGCGCTTGTCATCGCCGCCGGCACCTGTGATTTCCGACACATGCGTTTCGGCCAGCATCGACTTGTGGTTGAAAACTTTCAGAACCGATGCGTAGTCGCCCCCGTCGAGATACCCTCTGAATTGTCCCAGAATCCCCTCATAGACGCCGCGCGGGTTCACCGTAAGCATCAGCTCGGATATGTGGCGTTCGAGCGCCTCGATGCCGTCAAAACGCCCGTCGACGCGGCGTGTCACCTCGTGCTTGATGCGGTGCCGCGTATGCTCGAGCGCCTGCCGCTCGATGTTGCCGCGGAAGAGCGACAGCAGATTTTTGCGCACACGCCCGAACGCTGCCTGAGGGTCGCGGCCGTTGGCTGCCGCCACGGTGCGTACCACGGCTTCGAGCATGAACATGTTCTCAATCTCGGCCACGTCAGGTACCAGAATGCGGCGCCCGCGCAGATATTCGACCTCATTGTCGGCGCGCCGGTCGCGGTCGACGATGCCGCGGGCGTCCAGGTCGTGGAATCCCCGCAGTGAGTTGAATGACCGCGTGGCCTCGATGACGCGGTCGCAACTGCCAAGTGGCTTTACCGTAAATTCCGGAAATACAAGCGGATACAGACGCGAGTCGTAGCTGTGGCGGGCGTCCCCTTCGATGAACAGCACCGGCTTGCGCTCGCCGAGGATTGCCATGTACACGTCCTCGGGTATGCCCGCTGCCTCGGGCAGCAGCTCATATTCCCACGTCCCGGCGCCGGGGTCGCAGCTCTTCACCCACAGTATGTCGCCCGAGGCCCGCGAGGCCGCGAATCCAAGATCGTGTGTCGTGTACACAAACGTACAGTCGGGCCGCAGCCGCTCCACGCGGTCCCATAGCGGCCCTATCACCGACTGGTGCAGGAACATCTCCGGCGCGTCGACAAATATCACGGCCCCCTGAGGTGCCACAAGAGCGGCTCCGAGGCTGTAGAGGACTGCCTTTTCGCCCGCCGACAGCCTGTTGGCTGGGTATGAATTGCCGTCGGCTCCGTCGATCAGCAGCCGTCCGCAGACGAGCAGCATGGTGTTGCCCGGAAAAATCGCCTGCCAGTTGTCGAACAGCCGCTGCAGGCGCGTCGGCCGGCCGTCGGTCCGGTCGCCCGCGAGGCGCTCGGCCAGCAGTTCGAGCGCGGTCTCGTTGACCAGCAGGGCCGTCAGTCGCTCGAATCCTCCGCGAATGCCCTCGCGGATCAGCGGCGAGCGCGCCACGGCCTCGTGGTAAAGCGAATCGACCGAACCGGGCGACGGATCCTCGCGGTCGCTGTAGATGGCCGCGAGGGCCGACATGCTGAAGGCGCGGTCGCCGGCGAGCGCCGCCATCGAGGCGGCGAAGCGCGATTTGCCGGCGCCGTTGGCGCCGATTATGGTGAGTCGGCGGCTTGTGACGCTCATGCGGCGTCCGTCGCCGCGGGGCGGTAACTGCAGTTTCATGGTTTTAGATATTTTCTTTTGCGTTTGATGACGATGGAGACGGCTATGGCGGCCATCAGGGCCCAGGGATAGTAGAGATAGGGCCACGGGGCGGCGGGCGACAGGCCGGCCAGCGACGTGGCCAGCAGCGTCTGCGCGCCGTAGGGTATCAGGCACTGCACCACGCACGAGGCCGAGTCGAGCAGCGACGCGCTCTTGCGGCGGTCGACGCCATAGCGGTCGGCGATGTCGCGCGCGATCGGGCCCGAGGTGATGATCGCCACGGTATTGTTGGCCGTGCACAGGTTCACCAGCCCCACGAGCGCCACGATCACGGCCTGGGCGCCGCGGCTGCCCGAAATGTGGCGCGTCATGATCTGCAGCAGGTAGCGGATGCCGCCGCAGGCCTTGATCAGCCCCAGCATGCCCGCGGCCAGCAGGGTGATGATGATCAGATTGCCCATCGAGTCGATGCCCGCGCCGGCGAAGCGCGCCATCTCGAGGATGCCGGCGCCGCGCACGAGGCCCAGTACGGTCGCTGCGACGATGCCGAGCGACAGCACCACCGTTACGTTCACGCCAGCTATGGCCGTCGCCAGCACCACGAGGTAGGGAATGATCAGCCAGCCGTCGGCCGTGCGTTCTACGGCCATTTGCGGCGCATTCTGGCCTATGACGATGTATGCCGCCATGGTCACAAGTGCCGCCGGCACGGCTATCCACAGGTTGGCGCGGAATTTGTCGCGCATCGATACGTTCTGCGACCGCGTCGCCGCGATCGTCGTGTCGGAGATGAACGACAGGTTGTCGCCGAAGAAGGCGCCGCCGAGCACCACGGCCACGTAGAAGGCCGTAGACGCTCCGGCCGCATTGGCTATCTCGACCGCGAGCGGCGTCAGTGCCACCACCGTGCCTACGGACGTGCCGATCGACAGCGATATGAAGCACGCCGCGAAGAACAGCACCGGCACGATGTATTCGCCCGGGAAGATGCTCAGCGTCAGGTTCACCGTCGCCTCCACGGCCCCGATCTCCTGGGCCAGCGACGCGAACGCGCCCGCCAGGATGAACACCCATATCATGTACAGGATGTTGCTGTGGCCGGCGGCGCGCGAGAACGTCTCGATGCGCTCGTGCAGCGACCGCCCGCGGCAGATGATGATGCCCCACACCGACGCCAGCACCAGCGACACCGCTATCGGCATCTTGTAGAAATCGCCGATCGCCAGCGACACAGCCACATAGCTCAGCAGGAACACCGCCACCGGCGTCAGCGCCACCAACCCCGCCCTGTGCCCGATCCTCTCCCTTTCAGCACCTATTTCCATAATCAACTCTTTATTTAATCCTCTCAAAATTAATTATGAATTAAAGAGGTCATTCATCGTGACTTCGCTGTGCACGATGCTGTGATGTTTGCCTTCGCCGATTCCAAAAGTAGTTATAAAAGTATGGACCAATGGCTTCGCGTTTTTAGTTTTCAAGTCAAAAAGCCACATTCTGTCACGCAGTTTTTTTTCATATTCGGCTGAAATATTGTAGGCCTTATGCGAAAATTTCATTTCGCATAAGTGTATCATACGGTCGGCCCTCTCAATAATCATATCGATTTGAGCTCCCGGAAGGTTCTTTTTGGGGTCGGGATAGCTTCGCCAGGTCGATACGGATGTTGCCATGCCGGAAATTCCCAACGTCTTTTTTATCTGCTGATGATGTTCCATACAGATAATCTCAAAGGTCAGGCCCTGCCATGCGTATATTCCGTTCGAATCAAGATGATGGGTCCACCACTCTTTGTCAAGTGTCAAGTTTTTCTCAATAAACTTGAAATAAAATAAGGTGAAGAAATCGATCAGTCGATATATCGCTTCATTCTTCTTGTTTCCGAACTGTGCGCGCTTTCCTATGAAATTACACTTTTCAAGATTGCTTATGATACGTGTAAGATTTGTGCCGTTGGTGCCTATACCTTCTCCAATTTCTTTTCGGGTCAATCCGTTCTTGTGTCCGGACAGCAATTTAACGACAGAAATATACGTATCAGCATTTGGAAAGACGGCGTTATAAAGTTCGTCAAATTCCTTCTGTAAGGCACCGCCTTCTTCAAAACAAAGTCTGTCGATATTCTTAGCTAATGATTCCCGGGGATCTAACAGGTCAAGATAATACGGAACGCCTCCGGTCACCATATAGCATTGCAGAATTTCATACCTGTCCCAGGTAGTACGTCGGGATTTCAGGAATTCTTCTGTTTCTTTAAGACTGAATGGGGCAAGATACAGCCTTCGTGTTATCCTGTTGTGAAGTCCTCCACAATTTTTCAGAAGTTTGTCAACCATCCAGGATGTCGCTGATCCGGTTGCGATAAGTACTATGTTATATTGTGCGTTAGCCCAGCCATTCCAGAAATTTTCCAATGCGCTGACAAAATTGGATCTTTTGGTATCCATCCAGGGCATTTCGTCAATAAATATTACTTTCTTTCTATCGGGATCTAATGATTCAAGGTATTCTTCCAAAGCATCGAACGCATCAAACCAATTCAAAAATTCCGGATATTTTTTTCTTGAATATTTCTTAAGCGCCTTTGAGAAATTACGTAACTGGTCACGTGTACGGAGATTATGTCCGCCGACGAATTTGAAATCGAAAGAGCTGTTAAAAAATCTGTCGACAAGATACGTTTTTCCTATTCGTCTTCGCCCGCAGATGATGACGAACTCTGATTTGTCAGATTCCATACATCTGGAAAGTTCGTCACATTCTTTCTGTCTTGCTATTAATTTATTTGCCATAAAAATTATTTATGGGCAAAATTAGTGAAAAAGAATGGAATAGCCAAAAAATGTGCACGAAAAACTACTTTTTTAGGGGTGTAAAAACCTATTTTGGTAGTTTTTCGTGTAAAAATTATGGTGTTTCAAAATTTATTATTTACGCCAAATAATAGATTCATCAAGAAAATATAACAACACCTGCAGTATTTTATTCTGCATTGGTTATCGGTCAAAATGGATCAATAGCATAAAATATTTTCACTCATAATCGGGATCAATTTATTGCTTAATCTTTGAGAGCCATGAGTTAAGTTCTTTGTTATGTAATAGTTTCCTATTGTCATTATCAATGTTTATTGTCGCAATAAAACATTCGCTTAGTTTTTGATCAAAAATTCCTTGGTCAATCTGGTGGTCTTTGACTAGCAATATAGGCATCCCCTTCATTAGGCCCATTCCCACTTCAATCTCGTTCCATGGAGTAGCAAGCCATTTGTCATTCCATTTTGTTTCATTAATAGTATTAGGCCGATGTGTAGCTGCATGTACATTAGTTTGTTTAAATCCGAATACAACCATCGCTGAGGACGCTAAAATTTTCTCTCGAATTTTATTAAGCTGACCGTAACATGGATAATCGTCTCGGGTATAATAGTAAACATGACATCCGAGACCTTCCAAAAATGCCTGATAGTCAATAATTCGTCCTCTTTATTCATGACGCTTGGCATCGAGAAGAAAATACTTTTGTCAAGAGTGGGATGATTTGCCGAAATAGCTCCATCCAAGTTGAATATCATTTTACCATCTTTCAATATCAATCCTTTTTCTATATCTTTAGGAATGTTGATTGCACCCGTAAACTCTGCATTTTTTAATGTAACGTTTTTGAAACAAGTGTTAGTCAAATCAGCTTCTTTAAAGCTTGCATTGGAAAAATTGCAATCTTTAATTTGTGTGCAGAATAAAATTGAGCGATAAAAAACCGCATGCCCATCGATATGTTCCAATAAGGCATAGGATAGATCGCTCAGAAATAAATCCGGATTATTCATTGTGATACGGATATCGTCCTTTCTCCCAAGATAAACATCCTGAAGATTAGTCCGTTGTAGATCAACGTTCGACAGATTTGCAGCATAGGCGAGTCCGTCAGCCAATGTCTTTTGGAATACACCTGTCGGCACTATTTTTAATAATGACGAAATAACATTTATGGATTCTGTTTGTAAATATGGGAACTCATGGCTTATTTTCGTGTTTAAAAATCGTCTCAACATTATCGCAGCCGATAATTTCGATGAATTGTCAGATGAGGATAAATTTGAAATTATAGTATTTAAAGAATTTTTTGACTCCTCTTTGCGTTTGTTTGAATTTTTGAAGTCATAAATATCATTGATTATGAATTTTAATATTCCTAAAACAGCTGCACTGACAAAGGTTATTATTCCGGCTATTTCTGAAAATGTAATATTCATGATAATATTAGTTTATATCTACTTCGTTTTATAAACTTAGATTAGGTCGATGATTGGAATTAAATGATGAGCCCAAAGTTAGCCATTATTCTATGATTTCGCAAATCCATTAAATAGCAAAGCTATTCCGCAATGTTCCGGTCAGTGCGCGGATTAGGATAGAAGAGTGGTGGTGGAAATTTTGGTGCCCCAGGAAGAGCGGTCGAGGTTGCGGTAGGAGATGGCTTCGCAGATGTGGTCGACGGTGATGTCTGCGGAGCCGGCGAGGTCGGCGATGGTGCGGGCGACCTTGAGGATGCGGTCGTAGGCGCGTGCGCTCATGTCGTACTTGGTCATGGCGTGGCGCAGCATGTCCATCGAGGCTTTGTCGAGCCGGCACCAGCGGGTGATGAGCCGGGTGTTCATCTGGGCGTTGGTGTGGATTTCGGGCTCGCCGGCGAAGCGCTCCGACTGGATGTTGCGGGCGCGGATGACGCGCTCGCGGATGGCCGCGCTGCTCTCGCCGGCGCTCTGCGCCGATAGCTTCTCGAACGGCACGGGCTGTATCTCGATCTGTATGTCGATGCGGTCGAGCAGCGGGCCGGAGATGCGGCCCAGGTATTTGGCCACGGCTCCGGGCGGGCAGGTGCATTCCTTGGTCGGATGGTTGTAGTAGCCGCAGGGGCAGGGATTCATCGACGCCACGAGCATGAATCCGGCGGGGTATTCGACCGAATAGCGGGCGCGCGAGATGGTGATGTGGCGGTCTTCGAGCGGCTGGCGGAGCACCTCGAGTACGGTGCGCGGAAATTCCGGGAACTCGTCCATGAACAGGATGCCGTTGTGGGCCAGGGAGATCTCGCCGGGCATGGGGTTGGCTCCGCCGCCCACGATGGCCACGGGCGATATGGTGTGGTGGGGCGAGCGGAAGGGGCGCCGCGTCATCAGTTTCGAGCCGCTCTTGAGCTTGCCGGCCACGGAGTGGATTTTGGTGGTCTCGAGAGCCTCGGCGAGGGTCAGCGGCGGCATGATCGACGGCAGACGCTTCGACAGCATCGACTTGCCCGAGCCGGGAGGGCCGACCAGCAGGATGTTGTGGCCGCCGGCGCAGGCCACCTCGAAGGCGCGCTTGACGCCTTCCTGGCCCTTGACCTCGCTGAAATCGAAGTCGAACTGCTCGAGCGAGCGGGCGAATTCGGCGCGGGTGTCGAACTGCGTCGGCTCGGGTGCGGAGGCGCCGGTGAGGAAGTCGACCACCTCGCGCAGCGAGTGCAGGCCGTAGACGTCGAGATTGTTGACCACGGCGGCCTCGGTGGCGTTCTCCGCCGGCACTATGATGCCGCGGAAGCCCTGGCGGCGCGCCTCGATGGCCATGGGCAGCACGCCGTTGACGGGCCGCAGCGTGCCGTCGAGCGACAGCTCGCCCAGCAGCATGTATTTGTCAAGTTCGGCCGTTTGTATGACCTGTGCACCGGTCATCAGCGCGACGGCTATGGGCAGGTCGTAGGCCGCACCCTCCTTCTTGATATCGGCCGGGGCCATGTTCACCACCACGCCCGAGCGCGGCAGCACGAAGCCGGTCTGCTGGATGGCCGACAGGACGCGCTGATGGCTCTCCTTGACGGCCGTGTCGGGCAGCCCGACGATGCAGAACTGCACGCCGCGGCTGACCGACACCTCGATGGTCACCGTCAGGGCGTCGATGCCTATGACGGCTCCGCTGTAGGTCTTTACGAGCATGTCAGTCCTTGGAATTTTTGACGAACCGGGCGGCCTCGCTTGCGGAGCGGCCTCGCCAAAGCTGCGTACCGGCCGAGTCGGTCACTATGAAATAGGGAATCGTGGGGATGCCGAGGCGCTGCAGGGCCACGCCCGACACGGAGCCGGCGACCCAACCGTGGGTCCAGCGGGCGGAGTCGAGGCGTACGTCGCGGCTCCAGACTATTGTGTCCTGGTCGGCCGAGAGTTCGATCACCTCGAGGCCCTTTCGGGCGGGTATGTCGCGAAGTGCTTTCACGACGCTGTCGCGGCCCTTGTAGTGGCCTGTGACGGCTATGAGGTTGAGCCGCGCGCCCGAAGGCTTGAACAGGCGCCGGCGCCCTCCGGGGGCGATGTAGTTGATGGCGGCGACAGGGGCGTGGGATGTGGTCGAGCTGACGCGGTCGACCAGCGCGTTGAATCCGGCGGTGACGCCTGCGGCGCGCGCTTCGGGCGCGATCAGCGACAGCAGCGAGTCGGCGAGCTCGGCGGCCGGCCCGGAGGCGTCGATCTCGGTCATCACAAGCAGGGCTGCGAGCGGATCGTCGCGGTGTGCGGTGACGTAGGCGGTGACGGCCGCGTGTCGGTCGGCAGCCTTGGCGTTATCCTTCAGGAACTGCGTCCAGCGCTCGGCCGTGGCATTGCCCTTTGCCGTGAGGGCGTTCGGATCGCCGGGGTTGAGATGCAGCTCGAGGTCGTCGCCGTTGCGGGCCACGGTGCGCCCCAGCAGGCGGTATTCGTTGTCGTAGATTTCGATCAGTGCGTCGTCGTCGGAATACCCCTCGAAGGCGAAGCTGCCCTCGTTGGCCACGGTGATGCCCGTAGCGACGTTGCCTCCCGTGAAGTATATCACGCGGATGTTGGTCGACGGCTTGCCCTCGATGGAGCCTTTTATGACGAATTTGTCGCTGTGGCCGCCGCAGCTGCCGGCTATAGCCGCCAGCACCGTCATCAGCGCGTACAGAAGTCTTTTCATAGCGATTCAGCGCGGCTTATTGCCGCTCAGTTACGAAAAATGTTATTTATATGATTTATAAGACTTATAAAAATTATATGATTTATGATCCGGATCACCGGAGCGGGCACTAAAAAAGCCCGCCGGTCGGGGCGGGCTTTATGTGTCGGTCGGAGGGTGATTAGCCGTTGATCTTCACCATGGTGGCGATCAGGTCGAGCACCTTGTTCGAGTAGCCGATTTCGTTGTCGTACCA
>CAJJQT010000033.1 GCA_905193995.1 uncultured Porphyromonadaceae bacterium
TATCGGCGTTCACACCGCATACGAACATCGGGGTGTCGTCCTTCGAGGGAGCCGACATAACCACGTACTTGGCGCCGGCGTCGATGTGGCCCTGAGCTTTTTCCTTGGTCAGGAACAGACCGGTCGATTCAACGACGTATTCTGCGCCTACAGCGCCCCAGTTGATTTCTTTCGGGTCGCGGCATGCGGTCACGCGGATGTGCTTGCCGTTGACGATGAGTTCGCTCTTCTCGAGGTCAAAGTCTACGGTGCCTTCGAAGTGGCCGTGCATGGTGTCATACTTGAGCATGTAAGCCATGTAGTCAACAGGGAGAAGGTCGTTGATGGCAACTACTTCGATGTCATCGCGCTTGGTTGAGGCACGGAAAACGAAGCGTCCGATGCGGCCAAAACCATTAATACCGATTTTTGTCATAACTGTAAAACTTAAATTTATTTGGTTGAATAACTTTCGTTTAGGTGTGCGTCGGCCCGCCATTGCGGGCTGCTGTGCTTTTTCGACGGCAAATTTACGAAATTTTTCCGTAATTAAACGCCTTTGCCTCGGCGTATGTTATGATTTTTTTTGTTAAAAAATATAATGCGGGCTTCGGGCCGTTCATTTATAGGGCCGGAAGGAGCGGAAGAAGCAGATGATGCGGATCACGGCGCCGGCCAGGGTGAATGCGAGCCAGTCGCGGAAAGTGGTCGAGGGCACGAACAGCATCGCGGCCGCGGCGCAGAAGATGATCGAGCTCCAGCCTTCGATGCGCTGCCAGCGGCGGCGGCTCAGCGGCTCGCTTTTTGGCAGACGGGGAGTGAAGACGGTGGAGATCAAGCATACGGCCGCGCCGGCGGTGTAGATCCAGTCGAAGGCGGCGGCCTTTTCGAAGCCGCCCTGAATCAGAGGCAGCATCACGGCCACGGCGATCAGCAGCAGCCCCAGCGAGCCGCCCAGCGAGCACAGGGCTGCGCGGCGCCCTGTCGGTGTGGTTGGTTGAGTCATTGGTCTTGTCCTTGTCGTTCGACAACGAAGACGTCTTCGTTGTGGCGGTTCATGTTGTATTGCTCGCGGACCACCTGCTCCATCAGCGCCGGGTCATGGCTCAGACGCCGGTTCATGTCGCGGTAGTAGGCGAGCGAGTCGTTCTGTGCGGCCAGGCACTGGCTCAGGCTGTCGATCACCTGCTCGTAGGCGACGCGGCGGCTGACCGAATTGTCGCCCACGAACAGCAGGTAGGCCACCACAGCCAGGCACAGCAGCGTGGGCCACGTCAGGTAGCGGGCGATCCACGGCTTGCGCGGAGCGCGGCGCTCGGTGACCGGCTCGCCGGCGGTGCTGACAGGCTGCGGTGCGTCGTCGCTCATTGCAGGTGTATCATCAGGTCCTCGAAATCGTGAAGCGCCTTGGCCATTACGGGCGCCATGTCGTAGTAGCGGTATTCGGCCAGGCGGCCGCCGAAGGTGACGTCGGGCTCGCGGTTGGCAAGGTCGTGGTAGCGGGCGTAGATGGCGGTGTTGCGCACGTCGTTGACGGGGTAGAGCGCTTCCATGCCGTCGGTGTACTCGACCGAGTATTCGCGAGTGACGACCGTAGTGGGCAGGTCTGCAGCCTCGGGGTCGAAGTGCTTGTGCTCGCAGATGCGCACGTAGTCGTTCTCCTTTGTATTGTCGGTGATCACGGCGCAGGGCTGGGCCTTCGGGGTGTCGAGAACCTCATGCTCGAAGCGCAGGGTGCGGTAGTCGAGGCGGCCGAAGCGGTAGTCGAAGAATTCGTCGACCTTGCCGGTGAAGATGACGTGGCGGGCCAGATCCGAGAGTCCCTCGCGGTCGGAGAAGAAGTCTACGCCGAGGCGCACCTCCGAGCCCTCGAGCAGTTTCTCGATGAGCTTATTGTAGCCGCCGACAGGCACGCCGGTGTACTTGTCGTCGAAGTAATTGTTGTCGTAGGTGAAACGCAGGGGGATGCGCTTGATCAGGAACGAGGGCAGGTTGGCGCACGGACGGCCCCAGAGCTTCTCGTTGTAGCGCTTTACCATCAGCTCGTAGAGGTCGCGGCCCACCATGGCGATAGCCTGGTCTTCGAGGTTGAGCGGGTTCTCGGGGGCGTCGGCGCGCTGCTTGTCGAGCATGGCCTTGGCGTCCTCGGCCGTAGTCACCCCCCACAGCTCCTGGAAAGTGTTCATGTTGAAGGGCAGGTTGCGGTAGACGCCGTCGGCGCCGAGCGACATGGCCTTGTGGATGTACGGCTCCATCGGCACCAGCGAGTTGACAAAGTCCCAGATGGCCTTGTCGGAGGTGCGGAAGATGTGCGGACCGTAGGCGTGGATGTTCACGCCGGCGATTTTTTCGCAGTATACATTGCCTCCCGCTACGGGGCGCCTGTCGATTACCAGACAGCGCAGGCCGTTACGGGTCGCTTTGTGGGCAAAGGTCGCGCCGTAGAGGCCGCTGCCCACAATCAGGAAATCATAAGGTTTTGTTGACATATAAACACAATATTATTGTTGCAAAGTTAATTAAATCCCGTCGGATTTCATGCATCTGCCCTCCCTTTTTATAATTTTTTTGCTTTCCGCCCGTTTTTTTGGCCTAAGGGATCAGGCGGGACGGTCGAGGAGGTCGAGGAGCTCGGCGGGGTCAGTGATGATGTGGTCGGCGTAGGCGCCGGTGAGTTCGCGGACGGGCCGGAATCCCCAGGTGACTCCGACCGACTCGACTCCGGCACGCCGTGCCGTCTCCATGTCGACGGCCGAGTCGCCGCAGTAGATCACGTCGTCCTTGGGCGTGGGCCGCTCCGTGAGGATGCGGAAGACGATCGACGGATCGGGCTTGACGGGGACGCCTTCGGTGTTGCCGCATACGGCGGCAAAGGCCGTCTCGGGGAAGAAATGTCCGATGAGCCGCCGGACGGCGCTCTCGTACTTGTTCGACGCTACGGCCAGGTCGACGCCGCGCTCACGGAGCTCGCGGAGCACGTTCTCGATGCCGGGGTAGGGGCGCGAGCAGTCCCACAGATGTTCGTCGTAATAGGCGCGGAAGTCGACAAGCAGGCGGTCGACGGTATCGGGGGTGCGGTCCTCGGCGGGCAGGGCGCGCTCGATGAGGCGCCGCACGCCGTTGCCGACCATGGCCGGATAGGCTTCGGTCGGATGGGTCTGGTAGCCGTTGGCCTTAAGGGCATGGTTGCAGGCGTGACCCAGATCTTCGATTGTGTTGAGCAGGGTGCCGTCGAGGTCGAATATTGCGAGCTGTTTCATATCGTACGAAGTTTTTTAGAACGGGTATCCGACGGAGAAGTGGAAGTTGGCGTCGCGGCTCCACTTGGGGTGCAGCAGCGGCCAGGGCTCCTGGTTCATGGCCGGGTTGTGGGCCTTCAGGCCCAGGTCGAAACGCAGCAGGAAGTATGTGAAGTCCATGCGCAGGCCTACGCCGTACGACGCAGCCAGCTGCTTGTAGAACTTATTGAACTTGAACATGCCGCCCGGCTGGTTGGGGTAGTCGCGGATGGTCCATATGTTGCCGCCGTCGATGAACAGCGCGCCCTCGAATACCCAGAATAGCTTGGCGCGGTATTCCATCGACAGGATCAGATTGATGTCGCCGCACTGGTTGATGAAGTCGGTGACCGAGTTGCGGGCGTCGTAGCAGCCGGGGCCGAGGGTGCGGACGCCCCATCCGCGCACGCCGTTGGCGCCTCCGGCGTAGAAGCGCTTCTCGAAGGGCACCATCGACGAGTTGCCGTATGGGTAGGCGATGCCGAAGCCGACGTGGAAGGCGAGCGCGTTGCGTGAGTTGAAGTTGCGCGTCAGCGTGTAGTCGAACTCGCCCTTGACGTACTGCGAGTACTGGATGCCGAAAATCTTGTAGACGCCGTCGCGGTGATGCCTGGAGAAGATGTTCGAGAGGCCGTAGAGCAGGTTGCCCGCGCTCTCGACACTCACACGCAGGGTGTTGACCTGCGGTTGCATGGCGAAGGCATTGACCTCGGCCGTCGGTATGCGGCGGTTGGTGTGGTAGTAGGTGTAGCCCATGCGCATGATGAAGTGGTCCTCGTAGGAGTAGCGCAGCAGGGGGTTGGTAGGCGCTATCTCGTCGATGAAGTCGATGGTCGAGCGCGGCAGCCGCACCAGGTTCACGTCGATCAGGTCGAACGTGTGGCGGCGCATGTAGTCGCGCCAGCGGTTGTTCCACTTCCAGCGCCAGGCGGCGCCTCCGATGATGCGGGTGTATTCGGGCCGCTCCTGGTAGTTGAACGACAGGGCGAACTCCGTGGTGGCCTGCATGCGCTTCTTGAAGGCGCGCGAGGCGAAGGGGAGCAGAAACTTCGGATAGGTCATGCCTACCTCGCCGGCGTATTCGGTGAAGCGGTTGTTGATCAGGCCGTCGAAGTTGCCCGATATGCTCTCGTAGCTCGTGCGGAACTTCACGGTGAGCATGTCGGAGCGGTGTGTAAGGTTTCGGTTCTGGTAAGTGGCTCCGATGCCGAAGCCGAAGTCGCCTTCGGAGTTGGTTCCTTCGAGCTCGAGGGTGATGCCCTGCTTGCGGTTGCGCGAAATGTTGATGACAGCGTCGAGCAGCTCGGTGTCGGGGCCGAGGTGGCCGGCAGGCTCCATCTCGATGCTGATGAATTTCAGGATGCTCAGTCGCGACAGGGCGGCGTACGTGCGGTCGACGTCGCTGGCGCTGTAGTGCCGGCCGGGTTCTATGAAGCACATGTCGTAGAGCGCCGAGGGGCGTATGTAGCGGTCGGGGCCGTAGACGATGTCCATGCCGCGGTAGCGCACGGTGTCGCGTTCGGCGGCCTCGGCGGTCAGGGCTTCCTCGGTGATGAAGGTCACCGAGCGCACCATGTACATGTGGTGGCGGACGTCGTCGGGCGTCTCGGCCCCGGCGCCGATGTCGGCCCTCAGGCCGGGGTCGCGGAGGTTAAGTGTCAGGGCTATCTCTTTCGATCCGCGGGCGGTGTCGGCCGTGAAGGTGATGAACTCGCGGCTGAAGCCGTAGTAGCCCTCGTCGCGCAGGCGGCGGGTGATGGTGCCGCGTACCTCGTCGAGGCGGGCGCGGTCGAAGGGCATTCCCGGAACTATGTCGACCAGGGCCGAGTCGGCCATGATGATGTCGCGCACGACAGAGTCCTCGATATTGTAGGCCAGCGATTTGACTGTGTGCGGCTCGCCGGTGGTGATGCGGTAGGTGACGTCGGCGCGGCGCGCGGCGCGGTCGAGCGCAGTGTCGACCTCGACGGTGGCGCCCATATAGCCGCGGTTGATCAGAGCCTGGCGCAGCTGCCGGCGCGAGGCGTCGGTCAGGTCGGCGTCGTAGATCACGGGGGGCTGCCCCAGGCGGCGCAGCCAGCGGTTGTACCACTTGGTGGTGTCGCTGCCCGACAGCGAGTACGTGGCCAGCTGCAGCTTCGCGAAGCCCAGCACCTTGTGGTTGGGCTGCTGGCGGAGGAAGTTGATCAGCTCCTCGGAGGTTACCCGGCGGTCACCGTCGACTTCGATCGAGACCTTGTCGAGCAGCATCTCGCCCTCGGGCACGTGCTTCACCGAGCTGCAGCACACCATCACGGTGGCGGCGGCTCCGCACATGACGCTTTTCAACACACTCAGAGGCTTCACGCCGCAAAGTTACAAATTTTCGCCCGTTTTAGGTGCAATTTACGCTGTATTTGTCGTATTTGGCGCCCGATGTGCCGCCAGGTTTCTGAATTTGTGCTAACTTTGCACGCCGTAACACTGGTCCGCACGCCGAATGAGCCGATTTACCGACATATCACTGAGCCGCGACTGCTGCGCCGTCATGCGCGGCATGGCCATCGTGGCCATAGTCCTGCACAACTACTGCCACATGCTGCCGGGCACGCCCGACGAGAACGAATTCTGGTACCTGCAGCGCCATTCCGACGCCTTTGTGCATGCCCTGGCTGTCTCACGGCATCTGGTTGCCGACGTGCTGTCGTTCGCCGGGTGGTACGGCGTACCGGTGTTCATGTTCCTGACGGGTTACGGCCTTGTCATGAAATACGAGCGCGGAGGGGCCCCGCTGGCTCCCCGTCGGTTTCTCGGCGACAGTTTCCTCAAGCTCTTCTATCTGATGCTGCCCGGAGTCGTGCTCATGACCGCTACGATAGCCATAGCGGCGCTTGCGGGCGGCAAAGGAGTAAGTTTAAGCCTGTTCTGGAACGAAGCGCTCCAGCTCACCATGCTGCCCGACGTGCTGCTGCCTCTGGTGCCTCCGTCGCCGGGCGTCTACTGGTATTTCGGCCTGACGATGCAGTTTTACGTCATCTACGTGCTGCTGATTTACCGCCGGCCATCCTGGTGGATGGCTGTGGCTGTGGCTGTGTCGCTTGTGTCGCAGGCGCTTCTGTCGCACAGCTACGCTGATCTTGCATGGCTCCGCCACAACTCCGCAGGGTGGGTGATGGTACTGGTACTTGGCGTCGTCTACGGCCGCTCGCGGCCGGTGCCGCTGTCGCTGGCCGTGGCGGTTACGTCGCTGAGCGCGCTTGTGTTCGTGTCTGCGATGCTCAATGAACGTGCTTGGCAGCTGTCGCTGCTCGCCGCTGTGTTCATAGCTGTGGCTGTCGGCCGGCTTTCAGTGCTCGTGCCGCTGTGGCGCGACCTCTGGATATGGCTCGGACAGCTGAGCCCCTTCCTGTTTGCGGCCCATCCGGTCGTGCGCCAGTGGTTCTTCCTGGCGTTTCCGCGGGAGCATTCTATGGTGCAGATGGCTCTGTATCTTGCGGCCTGCATAGCCGTGGCACTCGCTTACCGGCAGCTGTGGCAGCTGACGCGCACCGGCTTCCGGCGGCTGGCCCCGGCTTATTTCGGCTGACGGCTTCCGAGATGGAACAGAGCACGTATATCGTCGTGCTCGACGGTCGAATAGACCGATCCGGGCCTGATCAGTTTTACGGTCAGGTATGATACCGCGGCACTGACCGCCAGTCCCAGGAAATATCCGTAGCCGTCGGCCATCTCAGCGGTCAGAAACATGGCCATCAGCGGCGCGTGGATGGCGCCCGAGAATACGCCGGCAGTACCCAGCAGCGCGAAGATGCCTACGGGCAGCTGGGCGCCGAAGAGCATGTTCATGGCCGTGGCGTAGACGAATCCGGCGATGGCGCCGGCGAAGATCGTCGGCGCGAAGTCGCCGGCCACGCCTCCGGCGCTGTTCGACGACACGGTCGCCCAGCATTTAAGCGCCAGTACGGCCGTCATCAGCAGCGTGAGCGCCGGTGCGTCGCCGCCGAGGCCGGCCAGCATGCTGCCGCCGAGCAGGCCGCCGAAATCGCCGTTGACCACGCGGGTTACAGTCGAATAGCCTTCGCCGTAGAGGATCGGAAACATGAACACGCACGCGCTCAGGATCAGACCGCCCGCCAGGTTCATCACCCACGGATTGCGCAGGCGTCCGAACCAGCGCTTCATGCTGTCGGTCACGGCCGAGTAGTAGATCGAGTACAGACCGCAGAATAGACCCAGGCCGGCGATCCAGGGCAGCCAGCCCGGATCGAACGGAGTCGTGTTGAAGAAGCCGACGTCGGCTGTGAAACCCGTGCATACGTAGCAGGTGAGCGACCCGCATACGGCCGCGCCGACGAGCGCCAACACCGACAGGGTGCTCAGCTGCATTTTCATCACCTCGAGCGTGAACAGCACGCCTCCTATCGGCGACTTGAATATTCCGGCGATGCCCGCTCCGGCGCCGCAGCCGATCAGTATGCGCAGCATTGGTGCGGGCAGCCCGAGGGCGCGTCCGATATTGCTGCCGATGGCCGCTCCCGTGTAGGCGATCGGACCTTCGGCTCCGGCCGATCCGCCGAACCCCAGAGTCACGGTGCTGGCCACCATCGGGGCGTACATCAGGCGCCCGGGCAGGCGGTAACGGTGGGCCCGCAGGTCATTCATCAGCCGGCCGGTGCCGTGCATCAGGTTGTCCCTGAGCCAGTAGCGCTGGTAGCAGGCCGCCAGCACTATGCCCGCTGCGGGGATGACCAGCAGCGCGTAGTTGGGGCCGTCGAAGTGGAGCCTGCTTGTGAACAGGTCGGTCAGATGGCCGATAAGGAATTTCAGCAGGAAGGCGCACAGCCCCGCCGCGATGCCGAGCAGCCCCGACACGACTATAAGCGTCACGCTGTCGGGAACGTAACGCTTGCGCCACGCCGCGAACCGCTCCGGGCGGCTGCGGCGGCTTTCGGGCCGGTTGCCGGATTGTTCTTTCATAGGACTCTGTCCTATTCTAACGGCCGGCTCCCCGGTTTTGTTTTCAGAACGAGTAGCTCAGACCGAAAGCGGGAATATAGGCGCGGACCTTGTAGTCGGCCGTGAACTTGCCGACCGGTTCGATGCCGAGCATTCCCGGCAGTGCGGGCGACACCTGGCCGGCCATGCTGTAGACGAAGTTCTCGTACTCGCCGGTGGCGTTCTTCGTGCCGCAGCCGTGCACGTACATGAAAGCGAAGTCGACCGACAGATTGCGGATCGGGCGGAACGAGAAGCCGACCGAGGGTTCGATGCGCAGCTGGCCGGGAGTCTCCGGATTGTAGTGGTTGCGGTCGCAGGGGTTGGTGTCGATCATCAGGCCGCAGCGCAGGTCGAGACGGCGCGTAACGCCCCACTGCGCGCCCAGGTGATAGGTCATGCAGTTCTTGTAGTTCTTCACCAGATGCTGGTCGAAGGCCTGGAGGTCGTCGAACTCCATGTTCAGCATCTTGTATGTCTTCCAGCCGTTGAGCTGCAGGTCAAGCGCCAGGGTGACGTTCTCCACCGGTTTGAAGGCGGCGCCCAGAGTCAGCACATAGGGGCACGGCAGCGAAGCGCGGAAGTTTGTGTGGTTCAGATTGTCGAGCACGGGCGACAGCATGCTTTCGGCGGCGCCGCTGTAGCTTACGCGGGCGTTGCCCTTCTTCACGGTCAGCAGCGAGCGAGAGCGGAATGCCAGGCCCAGGCTCCATCGGCTGTCGATGTCCCACAGGGCGCCCAGGCTGTAGCCTACAGCCAGTTTCGAGCTGCCCTTGAGGTTGACCGATGCCGGAGCGGCGTCGGGCGAGTACATGGCCTCGTCGGGCATGCCGAGGGCTTTCAGCAGCGGGTTGAGCGAAGCTCCGGTCATCAGCGCCTTGCTCAGGTCGACCGAACCCCAGCTCACCATGACGCCCGCGCCGACCGATAGGTTGCGCAGCGGGCGCCACGACAGGGTCGGCTGCACCGTGAACACCTTGATGCTCACTTTCTGGTTGAGCACGGCTCCGGGCCAGTTTTCGCCCCAGTTGATCGACGAGCCGTAAGGTGTGAACAGGGCGATGCCGCCGTAGAAGTTGTCGTAGATCCTGAACGAGGCGGCCACGTTCATCGGCGTGGCTATATCGTTGTCGGTTTCGTACTTAGTGCCGTTGTGAGTCGCCCAGGCGGTCGACGATATGGCCGACACTGCCCCGGATATCTCCAGAGTTTTGTCGCTCATGGCCAGTGCGCCGGGGTTGAACAGGATGCTCTCGGCGCCGAGTTTCATGGCCACGCCGGCGTGGCCCATGCCTTCCTGCTTGGCGCTGAATGTATTTACCTGATAGCCTTCGGCCGATGCGCTGAGCGCAAGTGCGGCCGTCACGGCCATAATGATGCTTCTTTTCATGTGCTTTACGAAGTTTGTTCCAAATTTTCGACAAAATTACAAACTTTTCTTCAAACTAAAGAAAAAATCACATAATTTCACGAAAAATTACAAAAAGTTTTGCAATTTTGTCTACAATGTGCTATCTTTGTGACGTAAAGCCCGCCAACGTCAATATCCATGAACATAACTAAAGATACCAGTATTGCCTCTCTTCTGGAGAGCAGTTCGATATCCGTCCGAGCTGCAAACGTATGCCGCAGCAACGGCATCGACCGCATCGGTGACCTGCTGAAATATACCCAGGCGGATCTCGCCAATATGCGCAACTGCGGCCGCAAGACATCCATCGAGCTTGTCAAGCTCCAGAGCGTGGTCCACGATGCCGGTATCTGGCCTCATCTCGACTTCAACACCGATGCGCCGGCCGTAGACCTGGCGGTGGTTCCCCACCGGCGCATCGAAGGCTTCGACTCGCTCAACCGCGCCGTGCGCAGCCGCATCGAGATCGCCTACGACGCGCTCTTCGCGGCCATGTCGGTGCGCTCGCGCAATATCTTCGCCTCGCTCGCCTCGTTCGACGCCATGCGCCCCTACATCGAAGGGCGCCGTCACATGCGCCTGTCCGACTACAACGGCTGCGGCAAGCGCAGTTCGGAGGAAATCTGCAGCCTGCTCAAGCACATGGCGCAGATCCTGGCGGCGGCCGTCGCCGAACCCGCCAACTTCGTCGAGAACGAGGCATCGTCGCTCGAATACTACATGACGCGCGTGGGCGAGGACTTCCCCTTCCTGACCGATGACGAGCGCCACCGTGTGGCCGACCTGTCGGCCGAGGGGACCGACGTGTCGCCTTTCTTCCTCATAGCGCGTTATATCTGCCATCTGGGCACAAACCACGCCGAGGCCTACCGCATGCACTACCGCATCGACGGCGCGCCCAAGGCGCCCTCCGACATGGCTTCGATAGCGTCGCATCTGGGACTTACGCGCGAGCGCGTGCGCCAGCTGCTGATGAAGCGGATCCCCTTCCCGGGCCCGCTTGCCCACGCCGTCAGCAGCATACGCTGCCGCCTCGACGACGACTTTCTGCGCGACGACAGCCCGGTGTTCGACCGATTTCTCGGCAGCCCCATGGCGCCGGCATCGCGGGCTGCCCTGCTGGGAATGATCACGGCCATCGACGACAGCTACACCATAGTGTCGCTCAGTGGCAGCGACACGTCGTACCTGGTGCGCAAGCGGCTGCTGTCGGGTGTCAAGGTCATGGCCACATACTATGCCGTCAGCAAGGCCGTCTTCCGCGTCACGGACAGCGCGGCCGAGTTCGATATCGTCGATTTTATCAGGGCGCAGAGCGGTCCCCAGCCCCTTGCTGCCGATGTAAGCCGCATCGCCCCGCTGTTCACCGACCGGATCGGCCGGACCTACGGAGTGACGGTCAGCGGGACGAAAATAAGAGTGCGGGCCAACCGTTTCAGCATCCCGGCCGCCATCGAGGACGCCCTCGGGCGCGTCGGGCACGCCCTGTCGCTCAGCGAGCTCTACGATGAGGTGGGCCGCTCCCACCCGCAGATCAAGCTCCCCGGCATCGGAGCGTTCAAGCTCTACATCTACAACAGCCCGGCCGTAGCGCCCGTGGGCAAGAGCGGCCGCTACGTGCTTACGGCGTGGGATGGCGTGTTCACCGGCACCATCTGCCAGTGTGTCGAGATGCTGCTCCGCCGCTCGGCTGCGCCCATGTCCATCAGTGAGATGATGCCTGAGATCCGCCGCTACTTCCCCGACACGACTCTCGCCAGTGTGGCGGGCATCGTAAGCATGTCGGTACCCGTACATTTCACGCCTTTCGGCCGCGGTACGTTCGGCCTGGCCGGCCGCGAGTACGTCGGCTTCACGCCCGCGCGGCGCCGCATGTCGTCGAAAGTTACGTTCGAGGACCGTTTCGCCCTGCTGCGCGGGTTTGTGGCAGCCAACGGCCGCTTCCCCATGGCCGCTGACGAGGAGGAGGCATCAGGTGCCGAAAGCGACGAGGGCAGCCTCTATCGATGGCTCTACAATTCGACCCGTCGCAAGGTGGACATTTCCGACGAAAACTATGCGCTGCTCGACGCATTCGTCCGTTCGAACGATCGACTGCCGCGCACCCGCCGCGAGCTCGCCTTCGCACGCCGCTGCGACGGGATCCGCGCCGCTGCGGCAGCCGGCCGTCCC
>CAJJQT010000034.1 GCA_905193995.1 uncultured Porphyromonadaceae bacterium
TAGGCTTCGGCCCCATGGTTATGTTCAAAGCGCACACCAAGGCCGCGGGGATGATTGTCGCGGCTGCTCTTCTGGCGGCGTTGTGCACCGCCTTCTCCCATCCTGCGGCCTATGCGTCCGAGGTGGAAAGTCCCTTTACGAAGACTCAGGACTTCGCCCGCGAGATAAAAGAGTACGTGGGCGATGTGGCCGACGAGGCGGCCGCCCAAGCTGAGGCTGAGGCGCTCGAGGGCCGGCGGCAGTCGGTCGTCGCCGAGGCTGATGCGCAGCTCGGGGTGCCGTACTCCTACGGCGGCACGACCCCTTCGGGCTTCGATTGCTCCGGGTTCACCCGCTGGGTGTTCTCCCACGCTCTCGGTCGCGAGCTGCCGCGCACGGCTGCCGAGCAGAGTGCGCTGGGCGTCGGGGTCTCGCTGGATGAGCTGGTGCCCGGCGACCTTCTGTTCTGGGGATCGGGCTCGGGCGTCTATCATGTGGGCATCTACGCCGGCGACGGCGAGTACATCCACGCCTCCACGGGCGGCGGCCGCGTCATGCGCGCCACCTTCGATTATTTCGCCCCCGACTTCGCCAAGCGCGTCATCGAGTAAAGATGACTCCGCTTATCAGCGAAAACGGCCATCGGGCAGGGGTTATTCAAAAACTATATTTGTTGCCTTTGCGAGGATGCCGTGCGAATTCTGCGATAAAATGCCAGTTCAGAAACGGTGGAGGCATCTTACTTGCCAAATGATCTGCTGATTTACCCACTCAACATCTGTCAATAAGTGCAAATTACCTGTTGGACAGCCCTTCTCTTCACGTTATAATGCAAGCTTCCAGGCATTTTATTGCCCTGGTTTTGCGCACCCAAATGCGCAAATGCGAAACGACGACGATAGAGGAGGCACGATGACTTCACCGAGGGAGGCAGTATCTATTCTCACTGCTGCGGCGCTGGTCGTTGCCCCTGTGGGCGGCGTGGCCGCAACGTACACCACCGGCTATGCCGAGGACGGCGATGGGCATACCATTAAGGACAACCGCGGTCACGATATTCCGGCCAGCTACGAAGAGGCCATCGCGTGGGTCAGCGAGGGTAAGACCCTTTATAAGTCCTGCGTCGATTACATGGCGGCCAATGCTGGGCAGTTCGGTAATCTGACGGAAGAGCAACGTGCGGAGTTGTGGAACCTGGCGACCGATGACGAGCCGGTTACGATAGAAACCGAGACGCCGGAGCCAGAGCCGGAGCCCGATCCCGTGGAAACCACGTCGGTACCCGAGAAGACGGAGACGCCGGTTCAGTCCGAGGTGCCGGATACGGATAATCCAGGCATGGAGGAGCCCACGGCTCCCGAAACGCCGACGGATCCTGTTGAACCCGGCGGGTCGACTGACCCGGTGGATTCTACAGATACGACCGATTCCGTTGATCCGACGGATCCAGATGCGCCGACCGACCCGAACCAGCCTCCTGCTTCGACTGACCCGACGGATCCGACGAACCCCGTTGACCCTGAGGATCCGACCAACCCGACCGATCCCGTCGACCCCGATAATCCGGGTGAACCGGTTGATCCCGTCGACCCGGTCGATCCGGTCGATCCCGTCGATCCCACGGATCCGACCGACCCTGCCGAGCCCACCGATCCCGACCAGCCCGCGAAGCCGGACGAGCCGGTCATCGACACGGACAACCCGGTGGATTCCGGTCAGCAGAAGCCCGGCAACGCCGGCATCGACGCGCTGATCCAGCGGCCTATAGCCCCGATACCTGAGGCCAAGATAGTGACACGCTTCTGGATCATCGGCATCATCCTGGCGGTGGTGACATTCGTAACACTGAAAATACGCTAAAAATCAGATAAAAAAATGGAAAAGAAACGACTCGTGATACTCGGAGGCGGCGAAAGCGGCACCGGCGCGGCAATCCTGGGCAAGGACCGCGGCTTCGACGTCTTTCTGAGCGACAGCGGCCCGATAGCCAAAAAATACACCGACGTGCTCGACGCCGAAGGCATCGCCTACGAACAGGGCGGCCACACGCCGGACCTGATACTGAACGCCGACGAGGTGGTGAAGAGTCCCGGCATACCGCTAACGGCCCCGCTGATAGTGGAGCTGAAGGCCCGCGGCATTCCCGTGATCAGCGAGATCGAACTCGCCGGCCGGTACACCGACGCCAAGATGGTGTGCATCACCGGCTCGAACGGCAAGACCACAACCACGTCGCTGATCTATCACATACTGCGGACTGCGGGCGTCGACGCGGGCCTGGCCGGCAACATCGGCAACTCGCTGGCGCTGCAGGTGGCCCGCGATCCGCACGAGGTCTACGTCATAGAGCTGAGCAGCTTCCAGCTCGACAACATGTACGACTTCAAGGCCAACATAGCCGTGCTGCTCAACATCACGCCCGACCACCTCGACCGCTACGACTACAAGATGCAGAACTACGTGAACGCCAAGTTCCGCATCCTGCAGAACATGACGACGAAGGATTCGTTCATCTACTGGCACGATGACCCGGTAGTGACGGCGCAGCTGCGCAACATGGAGGTCGAGGCTGCCATGTACCCCTTCGCCGAACACCGCGAGGAGGACACGGCGGCCTACATCGACGCCGACGACGAAATGGTGGTGCGCACACCCGGCACGTCGCTGACGATGCCGCGTGCCGACCTTGCGCTGCACGGACTGCACAACATCTACAACTCGATGGCCGCCAGCCTGAGCGCCTGCCTGCTGAACATCCGGCGCGAGGACATACGGGCCGCTCTGAGCGATTTCGAGGGCGTGGAACACCGTCTGGAGCCGGTCGAGACCATCGGCGGCGTGGAATGGATCAACGACTCGAAGGCCACGAACGTCAACTCGTGCTGGTATGCCCTGGAGTCGATGAAGCGGCCGACGGTGCTTATCCTCGGAGGCAAGGACAAGGGCAACGACTACAGCGAGATACTGCCGCTGGTGCGCGAGAAGGTGAAAGCCATCGTGGCCATGGGCAAGGACAACGCCAAGATTCTCGACTATTTCCGCACGAACACCGACCTGGAGGTCGCGGACACCCACTCGCTCGACGAGGCGGTGGCCGAATGCGCCCGTCTGGCCAAGGACGGCGACACGGTGCTGCTGTCGCCGTGCTGTGCGAGCTTCGACCTCTTCAAGAGCTACGAGGACCGCGGACGCCAGTTCAAGGCGAAGGTGAGGGAAATGATAATTTAGAATTAAGAATGCATAATTGAGAATGCGCAATACTTTTTTAATTTAGAATTAAGAATGCATAATTCATAATTAAATGACTGCAGAAACTCTTACTCCTCAACAGGAAGCGTCGGCGACGCCGGCAGCCGACGCCCGGGCCGCTACGGCCGTGAAGCCGCGCGTCGACACCTACATATGGGGGTCGTACATAGCGCTGCTGATCGTGTCGGTGATCGAACTGTTCAGCGCGTCGTCGCAGGAAGTGCGCGTCGACGACATCTACGGGCCGATCATCCGCCACGCCATCTTTCTGGGCATGGGCCTTGCGCTGATGCTCGCCATCCAGCGCATCCACTTCCTGCGGCTGTACTACATCATACCGACGTTCGTGATCATGTCGATCGTGATGATGGTGTGGGTACTTATCGGCGGCATCAAGATCAACGGCGTCAAGCGCGCCTTCGAGATAGGGGGCTTCATGGTGCTACCGGCCGAATTCCTGAAACTGTCGGTAGCGCTCGGCATAGCCTGGATACTGTCGCGGACGCAGATCAAGGTAAAGGGCAAGCACGACGTGAGCAACGGTGGCCTGATAGCCTGCACCGTACTGGTGGCCATCAGCTCGGGACTGCTGATCAACCAGGGCCTGACGAATACGCTGCTGCTGATGGGCATATCGCTGGGCATGATGCTTATAGGCGGCGTAAGCTGGCGCAAGCTGGGCTACGTGGTGGCCATCTACGGCGTAATGGGCTGCGGCCTGATGGCTTACAAGAAGCTGTCGGCCCCCGAAGTGGTGATCACACCGCAGGATATCGAACTGGCTAAGATCAACGGCACCGAAGTGGTCGGTACAGGCGACCGCGGCGACCGCTCGCACACATGGGTGAAGCGCATCGAGCGCCACTTCCGGCTAAACAAGAGCGCCGATAAGATCACCGACGAGAACAAGCAGGAGCAGCTGAGCTTCATAGCGCAGGCCCACGGGGGCCTGACGGGGGTGGGGATAGGCAACTCGCGCGAGAACGCGCGGCTGCCGCTGGCCTTCTCCGACTATATCTTCGCGATCATCGTCGAGGAGCTCGGCGCTGTCGTGGCCCTGGGTGTGATGGTGCTGTACCTCTTCCTCTTAGGAAGGGCGGGCAGACTGGCGATGGTGTTCAAGAGCACGCTGCCGTGCCTGCTGGTGATCGGTTGCGCGCTGGTGATATGCCTGCAGGCGCTGTTCCACATCTGCATCGTGACGGGCGTGTTCCCGGTGTCGGGGCAGCCGCTGCCGCTGATATCGAAGGGAGGCACGTCGATCATAGCTACATCGATCGCGCTGGGCGTGATGCTGTCGGCCTCGCGCTGGGCGGCCCGCACGACCGACGGCGAGGAGACCTTCCGGCGCGAGCTGAGCTCGCTGCCGCAGGAGATCGCTAACGCGAACCCGTCGAACATCAAAAATTAGAAATGCGCAATTGAGAATTAAGAATGCATAATTAAGAATTAAGGCATGAGTGACACCTTCAAGCGAGTACTGATAAGCGGCGGCGGCACGGGCGGACACATCTTCCCGGCCCTGTCGATAGCTGCGGCTATCAAGCGCCGCAGCCCCGAGTGTGAGATACTGTTCGTAGGCGCGCAGGGGCGCATGGAGATGGAGCGCGTGCCGGCGGCGGGATTCCCGATCAAGGGGCTGCCGGTGGCGGGCTTCGACCGCAAGCGGCCGTGGCGCAACGTGGCCGTGCTGTGGAAGCTGTGGAAGTCGCTGCGCATGGCGCGGCGCATTGTCCGCGAATTCCGCCCGCAGATAGCCATCGGTGTGGGAGGCTATGCGTCGGGGCCGACGCTGAAGGCCGCGCAGCGCGCCGGAGTGCCGACGCTGCTGCAGGAGCAGAACTCCTACGCCGGGGTGACCAACAAGCTGCTGGCATCGAAAGCCGGAGTCGTGTGCACGGCCTACGAGGGCATGGAGCGCTTCTTCCCGGCCGGAAACATCATAATGACGGGCAACCCGGTGCGCTCGGCGCTACTTGGCGTGACGATGACCCCCGCAGAGGCCAAGAAAGCACTCGGATTCGATCCCGAAAGGCCGCTGGTAATGGTGGTCGGCGGCTCGCTTGGCGCCCGTACCATAAACCAAAGCATGGCCGCGGGGCTCGACAGCCTGCTCGACGGCAACGTGCAGGTGCTGTGGCAGACTGGCCGCTCGGGCGAAGAGACCGGCCGCGAGGCCACCGCGGGACGCAGCGACGTGAAGGCCACGCCCTTCATCTCCGACATGGCCACGGCCTACCGCGCCGCCGACCTGGTGGTGTCGCGCGCCGGAGCGGGCACCATCAGCGAGCTGCAGCTGCTGGGCAAGGCCACGGTGCTGGTGCCGTCGCCCAACGTGGCCGAGGACCATCAGCGCAAGAACGCGCAGGCGCTGGCCGACCGCGACGCGGCCGTGATGATCCTCGACACCGATGCGCCGGCGCAGCTTGTCAGCGAGATCAAAAGACTTATGGCCGACAGCGAGGCACGCTGCCGCCTGAGCGAAAACATATCGAAGATGGCTCTGCGCGAGTCCGACGAAAAAATCGCCGACGCCGCCGAGTCGCTGATCAAAAAAACGGAAACCGAAATATGAAACGAGTATACTTCGTAGGCGCCGGAGGCATAGGCATGGCCGCCCTGGAGCGCTACTTCCTGTCGAAGGGGATGAAAGTGGCCGGCTACGACCGCTTTCCGACGGCCCTGACCGACGAACTGATCCGCGAGGGAGTCGACATAGTGTTCGACGACCGGGCCGAGCTGATACCGGAGGATTTCCGGCAGCCGTCGGCCGACACCCTGGTGGTGTACACGCCGGCCGTACCTGCCGACGCCGAAATCATGTCGTACTTCACGCGCGGAGGATTCAATCCGGTGAAGCGGTCGGCAGCGCTGGGCCACATCACGGAGTCGTCGAAGGCCATCTGTGTGGCCGGCACGCACGGCAAGACGACCACCTCGTCGATGGCGGCGCACATACTGCACGAGTCGACCGTAGGCTGCAACGCCTTCCTGGGCGGCATCCTGCTGGGGTACAACAGCAACCTGATGCTGTCGGCGACGTCGCCCTTCTCGGTGGCCGAGGCCGACGAGTACGACCGCTCATTCCACCGGCTGACGCCCTACATAGCCGTGATCACCGCCACTGACCCCGACCATCTCGACATCTACGGCACGGAGGAGGCCTACCTGGAGTCGTTCGCGCACTTTACCGAACTTATCCGTCCCGGCGGCAAGCTGCTGATCCACACCGGTCTGAAGCTTGTACCCCGGCCCGGCAAGGACGTCGAGACCTACACCTACAGCCGCCACGAAGGCGACTACCACGCCGAGAACATCCGGCGCGGCGACGGACGCATCGTCTTCGACTTCATCTACCCCGGCGGACGGCTCGATGACGTGGAGCTGGGCGTCCCGGTCGACATCAACATCGACAACGCCATAGCGGCCATGGCGGCCGTGCACCTGAGCGGCGCCTTCGAGCCGGACAATGTGCGCAGGGCCATGGCGAGCTTCCCGGGCGTGGAGCGGCGTTTCCAGTGCCATCTGCGCCAGCCTGGCCCGCGGGGAAAGGTCGTGATCGACGACTACGCCCACCATCCCGACGAGCTGGCATCGTCGATACGGTCGGTGAAGGCACTGTACCCGGGGCGCCACCTGACGGTGGCTTTCCAGCCGCACCTGTACACACGCACGCGCGACTTCGCGGCCGAATTCGCCGAAGCGCTGTCGCTGGCCGATGCCGTGGTGCTGGCCGACATCTATCCGGCGCGCGAGGAGCCAATCGAAGGCGTGACGTCGAAAATCATCTTCGACCGCATAAAAACAGCCGACAAAGTGATGATTTCGAAGGAAGATTTTGTAAATACGCTGAAAAGCCGTAACTTTGACATATTATTGACTGCCGGAGCCGGCGACATGAGCTTCAGCGTGCCTGCGCTGTGCCGTGCCATCGACCCCGAGCATACCATCAAATACGTAAACGACAAATGATTAACCGCCATCCGCTCGTTGCATTCTGCCTTACGGTGGGCCTGCTGGCCTACCTGGCGTTCTCTCTGCCTGCGACGGCCGAGATGGCCCGCGACGACTATTTCACGGCATGCCGCATCAATGTGGCCGACTCGCTGCACACCGGATTCGTGAACGAAGCCGACATATCGACCGAGTGCGGGGGCATAAAGCAGTGGATCGGGCAGCGCCGGCGCGGCGAGATCAGCCTTACCGAACTCGAATCGACGCTGCGTCGCTGCGACAAGATCGAGCAGGTGAACGTGAGCGTGCACAACGACGGCTCGCTGGCGATCGACGTGGTGCCCATGGTGCCGGTGGCACGCGTGTTCGACGTAGACGCTTCGTACTACATCAACACCGAAGGCAAGCGCATATCGGCCGATCCGCGCTACCACGTCGACGTACCCGTGGTGGTAGGCTACTTCCCGGCCGAGCGGCCGGCAACACGTCTGCTGCCGCTGCTCGACTACATATCGGCCGACGTCGAACTTGACGCACTGGTGTCGACCGTGAAGCAGGAGCGCGACGGCGACATAATCATCGTGCCCAACATCCGCGGGCACGTGGTGAACTTCGGCGACACGAGCATGGTGGCCGACAAGTTCGAGCGGCTGACGGCCTTCTACCACAAGGTGATGCCCCGCCGCGGATGGGAGATGTACGACACGGTGAGCGTAAAATGGCGCGGCCGCGTGACGGCCACGCGACGCGACAAGGCGCTGAACACGTCGCTGCTGGCGGCGACGACCGAGGAATTCGACGATATCGACGACGTGGAGACGATGGTGACGCCGCTCCACGGCGATTCGGCCCTGATACAGTAAAAAGCAAGACAGAGAAACAGACAACCACATCCAAAACCAACAGAAAAATGGAATCCAGATATATCGTAGCCGTGGAGATCGGCAGTTCGAAGATCAAGGGCATCGTGGCGGCGGTCGACGAGGCCGCGGGCATCACGGTGACCGCCGTCGAGGAGACAGACTCGGCCGACAGCGTGCGCCACGGGCGCGTGCAGAACGCGCGCGAGGTGGGCGTCCGCGTCAACGAGATCATCCGGCGCCTCGAGAACAACCCGCGGCTGGCCAACGGTACAATCCGCGCGGTGTACGTGTCGAACGGAGGCCGGTCGGTAGTGTCGCGGCCTTCGCAGGCCGACATCAGCCTGGGGGGCGACGAGGAGATCACGGCGACGACTCTGGAGAAGCTTCACAAGGAGGCGCGCTACAATCTGGCCACGGACCGCGACGTGCTTGCCATCAGCGACCGACGCTTCACGGTCGACGGCTCCGAAGTGAAGAAAATCGTGGGCACGTTCGGCAATACGGTACGGGGCGAGTTCACGATCGTGACGGTATCGCCCGAGAACCGGCGCAACCTGGAGCGCGTGCGCATCGAATCGCGCGGCGCCGAAATCCCCCGCCAATACATTCCGCGGCCGGTAGCGCTGGCCGACATGCTGCTTAGCGACAGCGACCGCCAGGTAGGCAGCGTGCTCATTGACTTCGGTGCCGAGACCACGACGCTGGCCGTATACCGCGACAATGCCCTGCAACTGATGGCTACGCTGCCGATGGGCGGTGTGAACATCACGCGCGACCTGAGCACGGGCCTGGGCGTGACGCTCGAAGTGGCCGAGAACATCAAGCTGACCAAGGGCCGCGCCGTGGCCGAGCGGCTCAAGAACATGACGGCCGATGACGAATCGGCCGAAATAATCAACTACGTGTCGGCCCGCGCCGGTGAGATCATAGCCAACGTGGTCAACTATCTCGAACACGCCAACATCAAGTTAGAGGACCTGCCCGGGGGCATTGTCATCACCGGCGGCGGCGCGCAGCTGCCCGGCCTCGACGAGATGCTGGCCGCACAGACCAAGGCCAAGGTGCGCCACGCGGCCATCGACGCCACCATAGGCGGCGCGCCGTACAATACGGTGAAGAACGCCGATGTCATAGCGATGGTGAAGTACGCCGCGGCGCGCGGAACGGAATCGTGCCTGACCTTCGCCGATGCGGCTCCGGCCCGGACTGCCGCAGCCGCGGCAGGTACTGCGGCAGCAGCGGCGGCAACGACAGTCCGCACGGCACCGGCCACCGTGCGCCGGACTCCTGACCTCAACGACCCGGACCTGCTCAACGACGATCCGGACGACATCGTGGTCGAGCCTGTGATCGATCCAGAAGGACTGCCCGAGGCAGTCCCGGGCGACACCGAAGGCACACGAAAGAAGCTGCTCGACAGGCTGAAGAACTTCTTCACCACGCCGAAAGAGGATGACGACCTCGACAACGCCGGCGACAACGACATGGATTAACTCACCACTCAAACAGACTGAAAGCAATGGCTCCTGAAGATTCACAATATCTCGATAAATACTCACAGAACGAGTCGGCCAACGACGAGGAACGCAACCACATCATCGTGGTGGGCGTGGGCGGCGGCGGCAGCAACGCTGTCGACCACATGTACAAGCAGGGTGTCGAACACGTCTCGTTTGTAGTGGCCAACACCGACAAGCAGGCGCTGCGGAAATCGGCGGTGCCCAACAAGCTGCTTCTGGGCCCGCAGACGACACGCGGCCGCGGCGCCGGAGGCGTCCCCACGGTAGCCTACAAGGCGGCCGAGGAGAGCGCGACCAACATCGCGGATATCTTCGACGACGATATCGACATGGTGTTCGTGACCGCCGGCATGGGCGGGGGCACCGGCACAGGTGCCGGCCCTGTGGTGGCCCGCATAGCCAAGGAAAAAGGTCTGCTGACGATCGGCATCGTGACGATACCCTTCAAATTCGAGGGGCTGCGCAAGATCCAGAAAGCGCTCAACGGCGCCAAGGAGATGAGCAAGTATGTCGACGCCATAATGGTTGTCAACAACGAGCGTCTGATCGAGATCTATCCCGACTTCGACTTCGAGCTGGCATTCGCCAAGGCCGACGACGTACTGTCGACGGCGGCGAGCTCGATAGCCGAGATCATCACCTGCGAGGGCTATATCAACACCGACTTCAACGACGTGAACGAGACCCTGCGCGAGGGCAAGACAGCCATCATCACCGTCGGCTACGGCGAGGGCGAAAACCGTGTGACCAAGGCTATCCAGGACGCGCTGCACTCGCCTCTGCTGAAGAACACCGACGTGTTCTCGTCGAAACGTATCCTCTTCAACCTCTACTACTCGCGCACGGCGCAGACGCGCTTCAAGGCCTCGGAGGCCCAGGAGCTCAACGACTTCATCCGGCGCGTGGAGCAGGAAGTCGACGTGATCTGGGGTATCACCTACGACGAGACCCTGGGCGACAAGGTGAAGTTCACCATCCTGGCCTCGGGCTTTGACGTGACAGTCGACGAGGAGAACGGCACCGTGCTCAAAGCCGGGGAGGACAAACCCGCTGACAGGGAGAAGCCCGATGCGGGCGCGACGTCCGAAGGCAAAGTGGACTACTCGCAGATAGCGGAGGTCTACGGCAAGGACTGGGTGCAAAACCTCGAGCGCGAGCGCGAGACGCGCAACTACATACTGCTCGATCCTGACAACCTCGACGACGACACGAGCATCGAGGCCTTCGACAAGGAGCCGACATTCGCCCGCAACCGGCAGAACAAGGCCGTAAGGCCCGCAGCCGAACGCGAGGCTTCGGCACCGGCGCCGGCGCCCAAAGACGAGGCCGACGAATTCAGGATAACTTTCAGCGAGGACGACTGACCGCGCGGCTAAACCTTATCGCCGGCCATACGTTTTGAATAATATGAAACCGAAACTTGTCATATCGACCGGCGCGGGAATGAGCGCCGAGAGCGGCATCGCCACCTTCCGCGATGCCGGGGGACTGTGGGAGAACTATCCTGTGATGGACGTAGCCAGCGCCGACGGCTTCCGCCGCAACCCGCAGCTGGTGCATGACTTCTACAACAAGCGCCGCGCCGAACTGGTGAAGGCGCAGCCCAACGCCGGACACCGCGGTCTGGCGGAGCTGGAGAAGGAGGGAAAGCTCCGGGCCATCGGCGTCTCCAACTTCGGGCCGGACCGCTACCTGGACCTTCAGCACTTCGCGGAGGTGAAGCCCGCCGTCAACCAGATCGAGACCCACGTCTTCCAGCAGCAGAAAGTGGCCAGGGAGTATCTCCGGAAGTACGGCTGCCAGGCGGAGTCCTGGGGCCCCTTCGCCGAGGGACGGAAGGACATGTTCACGAACCCCGTCCTCACCGCCATCGGGGAAAAGTACGGCAAGACCGCCGCCCAGACCGCCCTGCGCTTCCTGGTCCAGAGCGATGTCGTTGTCATCCCGAAGTCCGTCCATCAGGAGCGGATGCGCCAGAACTTTGAGATCTTCGACTTCCGCCTGACGCCGGAGGACATGGCCGCCATCGAGGCCCTGGACGGCGGGGAGAGCCTTTTCTTCTCCCATTACGATCCCAAGACCGTGGAATGGTTTCTGTCTACCCTCGGTTGACAAGGGCAGACGCGCTTTCCGGCGGCCCTGATAGGCGCTGAGCGTCGTCATCGTCCTAGGTGGGCGTCAGCCCACCGTCGTCCTCTTCCTCGCCAGAGCCCATCATTGCTCGCCGGAAAGTC
>CAJJQT010000035.1 GCA_905193995.1 uncultured Porphyromonadaceae bacterium
CGCCGGCGTCTTCTGCCCGAGCGAGAATCCCGAAGGCACCGAGCTGGTGATGCTGCTCATGCCCATGAATGTCGACAAATTCTGATAACCGTCCGATGAAACTCAACCTCCGCCGCCCGATAGTATTCTTCGACCTGGAGACTACGGGCGTCAACATACTCAAGGACCGCATCGTGGAGATCTCGCTGGTGAAGATACTTCCCGGCAAGGAAAGCGAGCCCATCGTCAAGACGCGCCGCATCAACCCCGAAATGCCCATCCCGGGCGAAGCCACGGCAATCCACCACATCACCGACGCCGATGTGGCCGACGCTCCGACATTCCGGCAGGTGGCACACTCGCTGGCCCAGCAGATGCAGGGCTGCGACATCGCGGGCTTCAACTCCAACCGCTTCGACGTACCGCTGCTCGACGAGGAATTCCACCGTGCCGGAGTCGACTTCGACTTCCACCGCGCCAACTTCGTCGACGTGCAGACCATCTTCCACAAGATGGAGCCCCGCAACCTGACTGCCGCCTACCGCTTCTACTGCGGCAAGGAGCTCGAGGGAGCCCACGGAGCCACCGCCGACACCATGGCCACCTACGAGGTGTTCCTGGCGCAGCTCGAGCGCTACAGCGAGCTGTCGGGCGACGTCGCCGAGCTGGCCAAGTTCTCGTCGCAGAACGACAACGTCGACCTGGCCGGACGCATCGTGCGCGACGCACGCGGCCGCGAGGTGATCAACTTCGGCAAGTACAAGGGACAGCCCGTGGCCGAAGTGCTCGCCAGGGATCCCGGCTACTACAGCTGGATACAGCAGGGCGACTTCGCCGGCGACACCAAGCGAGTATTCACCCGCATCAAACTCGAACAGGGAAAACTAAAATGAGCAGAATGACCGAGCCGCTCGCCGGCAAGCACATCGTACTGGGCGTGACCGGCGGCATCGCCGCCTACAAGTCGGCCGTGCTGACGCGCCTGCTCGTCAAGGCAGGCGCCGAGGTGCAGGTCGTCATGACCCCGTCGGCCCGCGAGTTCATCACGCCTCTGACGCTCGCCACGCTCAGCGGCAAGGGCGTCATCACCGAATTCTTCACCGCCAACACCGGCGAATGGCACTCGCACGTGTCGCTTGGCCTGTGGGCCGACGCCATGGTCGTGGCCCCCGCCACAGCATCGACCATCGCCAAGATGGCCAACGGTGTGGCCGACAACATGCTCGTGACGAGCTATCTGTCGTGCCGGGCGCAGGTGTTCGTGGCTCCCGCCATGGACCTCGACATGATGGCGCATCCGACCACGGTCAGCAACATCGCGCGGCTGAAATCGTTCGGCAACATCATCATCGAGCCGGGCGAGGGCGAGCTGGCCAGCCACCTCACCGGCAAGGGCCGCATGGCCGAGCCCGAGGAGATCACCGACGCCCTGCGCGCCTATTTCGCCACCGGAGGCCCGCTGCAGGGCAAGGAAGTGCTCATCACCGCCGGCCCGACATACGAGAAAATCGACCCTGTGCGCTTCATCGGCAACTTCTCGAGCGGCAAGATGGGCTACGCCCTGGCCAACGAGGCCGCCCGCCGCGGTGCCCGCGTCACCCTTGTCAGCGGCCCGACCGACCGGCTGCCGCTCGACGGCACTGTCCGCCGCGTGGAGGTCACCTCGGCCCGGGAGATGCTCTCCGAGGCGCAGAAGGCCTGGGAGACGGCCGACATCGCCATTCTGGCCGCCGCAGTGGCCGACTACCGCCCCGCCCGCGAGCTCGCGCACAAGATCAAGCGGGAGACCGACTGCGTCGAATCGCTCGAGCTGGTCCAGAATCCCGACATAGCCGCCACACTCGGGGCCTCGAAGCGCCCCGGACAGCAGCTCGTAGGATTCGCCCTCGAGACCGACCGGCCCCTCGAACACGCAGCCGACAAGCTGCGCCGCAAGCGACTCGACATGATCGTGACCAACTCGCTCGCCGACGAGGGCGCCGGATTCGCGGTCGACACCAACAAGATATCACTCCTCTTCGCCGACGGCCGCGACCGCCTCGACTTCCCTGTAAAAGCCAAGACCGACGTTGCCGCCGACATCATCGACAACATCCTCACTCTATGAACATCCTAAGCCGCACAGCCGCCTTCCTGACGCTCGCCGCAGCCGCTCCCGCAGCCGTCCACGCCCAGGAGCTCAACTGCGAGGTCGAATTCAATACCGACCAGCTCACCGGCACCAACAAGTCGGTGTTCCAGACCCTGCAGGAAGCCGTCAGCGACTACATGAACACCACGACCTTCACCCCCGCCCAGTTCGCGGCCAACGAGAAGATCGACTGCCGCCTATTCTTCACCATCAAGGAGTACGACGAGGGCGAGGGCAGCATCAAGGGCGACCTGCAGGTGCAGTCGACCCGCCCCGTCTACAACAGCGCCTACACCACGACGCTCATCAACTTCAAGGACACCAAGATCGACTTCACATACCGTGAGGGCGAGCCGCTTAACTACACGGTCAATTCGATGGAAAGCCAGATCACGGCCATACTCAACTACTATGCCTTCCTGATCCTGGCCGTCGACTTCGACTCATTCGCTCCCAACGGCGGCGAGCCTTTCTGGGAGCGTCTGAAGCAGATCGTGCAGATGGCCCAGTCATCGGGCGAGGTTGGCTGGAAAGCCTTCGAGGACACCAAGAACCGCAGCGCCATCCTCACCGCCTACACCGAAGGCAAGGCCGGCGAGGCAATCCGCCGCCTGACCTACGACTACCACCGCAACGGTCTCGACCAGATGGCCCTGTCGCCCGACAAGGGCCGCGCCGCCATCACCCAGTCGCTCGACGCCATCCCGCAGATCTACGAGCTGCAGCCAATGTCGGTAGTGCTGTCGATGTTCAAGGACGCCAAGCTCGCCGAACTGGTCAACGTCTACTCCAAGGCTCCGGCCGAGGAGCGCACCAAGGTCTACAACATGCTGCAGCCGATCTATCCGGCTGAGGAAAGCCAGCTGATCCAAATCAAAAACGGTCAGGAGAAATGATCACACACCTGAGAATAACCAACTACGCCCTCATACGCGACCTGTCGCTCGATCCGGCGCCCGGCTTCAACATCATCACCGGCGAGACCGGAGCGGGCAAGTCGATAATACTCGGCGCCCTGGGGCTGCTGCGCGGCAACCGCGCCGACCTGCACGCCGTCAAGGATCCGGCCGAAAAGTCGGTGGTCGAGGCCGAGTTCAGACTCAGCGACGACACACGCGGCGTGCTGGCACCCATTTTCGCCGAAGCCGACATCGACGACGCCGGCTCCACCTGCATCATGCGCCGCGAGATACTGCCGTCGGGCCGCTCGCGTGCATTCGTCAACGATACGCCCGTCAACCTGGCCGCACTGGGCCGCATCGCCGACCGCCTCATCGACATTCACTCGCAACACAAGAATCTGTTGCTGGCTGACGCCGCCTTCCAGCTCCGGGTGCTCGACAGCCTGGCCGGCAACGCCGCCCTGCTCGACGAGTACCACCGCGCCTACGCCGACTACCGCACGGCGCTCCACCGCTTCAGCGACACACGCGCCGCCATCGAGCGAACACGCGCCGACGCCGACTACATCCGCTACCAGCTCGACGAGATCAACAGCCTCAACCCCCTGGCCGGCGAGGACCTCGAGCTGCTGCGCCGGCGCGACTCGCTGGCATCGACCGAAGCCGTGGCCACAGCCCTTGCCGAAGCCGGCGAATGCCTCAGCTGGGGCGAACCTGCAGCCGCCGCCCTGCTCGACCGAGCCCTGACAGCCCTGCAGTCGATAGCTCACACCTCCGACGAACTCAGCTCGCTGACCGAGCGCCTCGAGAACGCCCGCGCCGAAGTCGACGACATAGCCGCCGCTGTCAGCGGCATCGCATCGGCCGTCGGCGACAGTCCGGCCATGCTCGAAGAGGTCGACCGCCGCCTCGACCGCCTGTCGGCCATGATGGCACGCCACAAGGCCGCCTCGGCCGACAAACTCATTGAGGTCCGCAACTCGCTCGCCAGGCGCCTCAACGCCCTGGCCGACGCCGACTCCATCCTCGGCGACCTCGAGAAGGAGGCGCGTCGCCTGAAAAAACAGGCTCTCGGCCTCGCCGCCACCCTCTCCGGACGACGCCGCGACGCCGCCGCGCTCCTGTCCGGCGAACTGCGTGCCAAGGCCGCGCCGCTGGGTCTCGACAACCTTGCCGTCGAGGTCAGCGTAGTCACCGGCAAGCTCAACGCCGACGGCACCGACACCGTCGACTTCCTCTTTGCCTTCAACAAGAACCAGCAGCCGCAGTCGATCGGCTCTACGGCATCAGGCGGCGAGATCTCGCGCGTGATGCTGGCCCTGAAGTCGATTCTTGCCGGGAAAGTCAACCTGCCGACTATCATCTTCGACGAGATCGACACCGGCGTGTCGGGCGACGTGGCCTCGCGCATGGGCGCCATGATGGCCGACATTGCCCGCGACATGCAGGTCATCACCATCACACACCTGCCGGCAGTGGCAGTCAAGGGCTCGCGCCACTTCAAGGTATACAAGCGCGACTCCGAACTCACCACCGAAACATTCATAACCGAGCTCGACGCCGAAAGCCGCCGCCACGAGATCGCCGCAATGCTCGGCGCCGGGGCCGACGACCCCGCTGCCCTGGCCGCCGCCGACTCGATGCTCGAAAACAAGACCCGATAATGGAACGAGAAGACTATATCTACGGCCTGCGTGCCATCATTGAAGCCATCCGTGAGGGACGGCCCATCGACAAACTGTTTATCAAGAAAGATCTTGGCGCCGAGCTGGCCTCCGAGCTGTTCGCGCTGATGAAGGAGCGCCGCATCGTGGCGCAGCGCGTGCCCGTGGAGCGGCTCAACCGCATATGCCGCAAGAACCACCAGGGCGCCATAGCCATGCTGTCGGCCGTCACCTACCACAATCTGGGAAATCTCGTCAGCCAGCTGTTCGAAGACGGCGTGCTGCCTTTCGTGGTCGTGCTCGACGGCATCACCGACGTACGCAACTTCGGCGCCATAGCCCGCACCGCAGAGTGCTGCGGCGTCAACGCGCTGGTCATAGGCGAGCGCGGATCGGTATCGGTCGGCGCTGACGCCATCAAGACCTCGGCCGGAGCGCTCCACTCGCTGCCCGTCTGCCGCGAGCGCTCCATCGCATCAGCCGTCCGCTACCTGCGCGAAAGCGGCTTCAAGGTCGTGGCCGTGTCAGAAAAAGCCGACGTCAACTACACCCTGGCCGACTACACGGGCCCGACAGCCCTGGTGATGGGCGCCGAGGACAAGGGCATATCGCCCGACGTGATGGAGCTTTGCGACGAGCGCGTCTCGATCCCCATGTTCGGCCATATAGGCTCGCTGAACGTCAGCGTGGCTGCCGGCGTGATGATGTACGAAGTCGTGCGCCAGCGTCTCAACGCCGACCTCGAAGTAATCTGAGACTCGCCGTCAGTATTCGACTTTGGCCGGATTGTCGGACCAGGCTTTGAACGCCTTGAGGGCCTGGGCGCGCATGAAGTGGTCGCAGCGTATCGACCGCTGCTCGCGGGCGAGCTCGAGCTGGTCGTAAATGAACGAATCGTCGAAATCGATGGCTTTAGCATCGGCTTTGGTATTGCCGAAACATATACGGTCGACACCGGCCCAGTAAAGGGCGCTGAGACACATCGGGCACGGTTCGCACGACGAATATACCGTACAGCCGCGCAGCTTGAAATCGTGCTCGGCGGCGCAGGCGGCGCGGATCGCCGACACCTCGGCGTGGGCCGTCGGGTCGCAGTTGGCCGTCACGCGGTTCACTCCGGTGGCTATGACGTGCCCGTCGCGCACGACGACTGCGCCGAACGGCCCTCCGCCTTCGGCCACATTCTTCACCGACAGGTCGATGGCCATCTGCATGAAGCGGGCGTCGTCCGGAGTGTAATCTGTAAATTCTTTTTCTGTGTCAGGGCCGAAAACGGCCATTATTTTTTCGTCGGTCATTTTGTTTCGTGTTAGCGGATGAATTATGTCAGGCAGTAATTATATAAAATAAAAACGTCCGGAAGTTAAACGCCTCCGGACCGCAAATGGTTGATATTGCCGGGAGCCGGCGGGGGCGTGGTCACGTATCACAGGTAGTGAGCGCGAAATGCCGTCTGGCGCTGCATTCGCTCAGAGTGCGGTCGATGACTATGTGCCGGTTGGCCATGGCGGCTATGGTGGTCATCTCGTGCGACACCAGGATAATCGTGGCCTGCGGCGCTATCGAAGCTATCAGCCGGTAGATGTGCGACTCGAAATGCTTGTCGATATAGCTCAGGGGCTCATCGAGCACCAGCAGACTCGGCGACGACACTATGGCGCGCCCGAGTAGCGCCCTTTGCAGCTGGCCCCCTGAAAGGCGTCCGATGGGACGGTCGGCGAGCGATGTCATCTCGACGCGTGCGAGGGCCTCGTCGACGAGACTGTCTGCGGCCCCGGATTTCCCCATTCCCAGCAGCCCCGAAGCTATGACCTCACGGACGGAGATCGGAAACTGCGAGTCGATGCTGTTCTTCTGCGGCAGATAGCCTACCGACGGGCGTCCCGAAGGGAAATGCACATGGCCGGATGTAGGTTTCAGCAGCCCGAGGATGATGCGCAGCATGGTGGTCTTGCCGCCGCCGTTAGGGCCCGTCACGGCCACAAAATCTCCGCAGTTGATGCGGAAGTCGACGTGCTCGAGCACCGTGCGGTTCTCGCGGCGCATGCCTATGTCGCACAGCTCTATAAGCGGCCGGTCAGTGACATTGAGATGCACCTCGACCGGCTCTGGATGGTGGCAGCAGGTCCCGAAGTGACTCTCAATCTCGTGTAAGTTCATCTACGACCTTGTTAAGCTGGTCCTCCCAATCGTAGCGGGCCGCGTCTACCTCGACAAGACGGGCACCGGTGCCCTTGATGACGGCCTCGGCCTGCCCCGGATTGCAGTAGCCGTGACTGAAGAATACCCGTACGCCGTGCTCGCGGGCCTCGTCAATGACATTGCGCAGAGTCTGGAGCGACACCTCCTTGTTGTCGGCCGAGACGGAAATCTGCTCGAAGCCGTAGTCGCGGGCGAAATAGCTCAGAGTCGGATGCCATACGAGAAAAGCGCTGTCCTTCGCCGCGGCGAGGCGCTCGGTGAATGCGCGGTCCAGCGAATCGAGATGGCGGTCCAGCGCCATGAAGCGGCGGTCGTACTCATCGGCGTGTTCGGGATCAGTGAGCAGCATCTGGTTGTACATGACGCGGCTGATCTTGCGCATGTTCTTCACCGAAGCCCAGTAGTGAGGATCGGCGAAATCGTCGGGCCGCACATTGTCGCCGACAAAATTGCTGTGGCCATGGCCGTGCGTGCCGTATATAGGATCGATGCCTGCGGAGGTATCCACTACCTTCACGTCGGGGCTGAGGCTGCGCACGACGGTGTTCTCGAACGGCAGATTGCCTATCGTGAAGTACACCGCGCTGTTGTCGACGTCGCGGCGGCTGGTCAGCGTCGGATCGAACGTCTCCGGATTGCCGCCCTGCGGCAGCACGGAGACCACCCGGAAGCGGTCGCCCACCAGTTGTTCGAGAATATATCGTTGGGGCTCGAGACTCACAGCGATCACAGGGCGGCTGTCGGCCTTTTTGCCGCAGGCGACAGCCACGAATGCCAGGGCCGCGAACACAGCGGGCAGCAGCCTCGGCAACGCCATTTTGCTTACTTTCTCCATGATTCAGTCATTGACAGTTAGGTCGCGGCAAAGTTACAAAACATTTTCAATACGGCCACAAAATAAGCACAGATTTTTTCGTAACCTCTGCCGGTTTAACACATATTTTTAAGGAATGTGAAGAATATGCGGCAGAGAGGCCCGGGCTGAACCAACCGGGACCCGGACTTGTTAAAATATCTATACAACCATGATCAGATGAAAAGACTCATACTATTTATCGCAACAGCCGCGGCGGCGCTCACGCCTGCAGCCGCACAGGTGGTGACGACGTCGCCCGCCATAGTGCAGACCGACAGCCGCAACATAGTGATCACCTTCCATGCCGACCGGGGCAACAGGGGCCTGGCCGGAATCGGCAGCAACCAGAAAATCTACGCACACACGGGCGTGATCACCAACGAATCCACTTCGCCGTCCGACTGGCAGTACGCGCCTGCATGGGGCGACAATTCGGCCAAATATCAGATGACTTATGCCGGTCCCGACACATGGACCCTGACCATACCCGACATCAACACCTTCTACGGCATCACCAAGCCCGGCGTGACGGTCGAGAAGCTGGCATTTGTATTCCGCAACGCCGACTCTTCGCGCGAAGGCAAGGGCGAGGGTGGCACCGACATATTCGTCGACGTGCTCCCGGCCGGTTTCCAGCTTGTACTGACATCCACCCTCCGCGGCCCCGTCGTCACCGACAGTGCGCCGGTTACATTCACGGCCTACACCACATCGCCGGCCGACATCTCGATCTACTACAACTCGACCGACAATACCATAGCCTCGGCGTCGGGCGTCACGACGCTTACCGGCACCGCCGAGTTCACCGCCACAGGCGACTACACCGTCTACGCCACCGCCCGCACCGCAGCCGGGAGCGTGACAAAGTCCGTAAGCCTTGTGCGCACGGGCCAGTCGGCCGAAGCCCCCTACCCCGGGGGCTCGCCGCGCATGGGCGCCGTGGCCATGCCCGACGGCTCAGTCACGTTCTGCCTCGCCGCGCCCGGCAAATCTAATGTGATGCTCGTCGGATCATGGGACGGATACAAGGTATCGGCAGCGTCGGTGATGAGCAAGACCACCGTCGGCGGCATTCCCTATTTCTGGACTACGGTCAAGGGCATAAGCGACGGACGCGACTACATCTACTACTTCCTTGTCGACGGCAACACGCCGGTCGGCGATCCCTACGCCCGGCTTGTGCTCGATCCGTGGAACGACCGATACATAAGCTCCGACGTGTTCCCCGACATGCCCCTCTACCCCTCGGACGCGGTTCAGAACACGCCGGTGGCTGTATTTAATTCCTCAATGGATGACTACGCCTGGCGCGTGACATCGTTCAAGGGCGTCGCCCAATCGGACCTGATAATATACGAACTGCTCATCCGCGACTTCACCGGCACCGAAGGTCAGTCGCGCGGCGAAGGTACCGTACAGGGCGTCATCGGCAAGCTCGACTATCTCGAGGAGCTGGGCGTCAACGCGATAGAGCTGCTTCCGATCATGGAGTTCAACGGCAACAACTCCTGGGGCTACAACACCAACTTCTACTTCGCACCCGACAAGGCCTACGGCACCCCCGACGACTACCGGCTGCTCATCGACGAAGCCCATCGCCGCGGCATGGCCGTTATACTCGACATCGTCTTCAACCAGAGCGACGGGCTGCATCCCTGGTACATGATGTACCCGATCGCCTCGAATCCCTTCTACAACGGCTCAGCCCCCCACGCCTACAGCGTGCTCAACGACTGGAATCAGGACTATCCCCTTGTACAGCAGCAGTGGAAGGACGCCCTGAAATACTGGATGACAGCCTATAAGGTCGACGGGGTCCGATTCGACCTCGTAAAGGGCCTGGGCAACAATGACTCGTACGGCAACACCTACAATCCGGCGACCAACATGTGGGGCACGCCTTCCGACGCCAACACCAACCGCTTCAACGCTACCCGCGTCGCCCGCATGAAGGAACTGCACGCCGCCATGAAGGAAGTCAACCCCGACGCCTACTTCATCAACGAAAACCTGGCCGGAGCGCAGGAGGAGAACGACATGGCCGCCGACGGCGAAATCAACTGGGCCAACATCAACACCGAATCGCGCCAGTTCGCCATGGGCTACAGCAGCAATTCGTCACTCAACCGATTCTACGCGCCGCTCGACTCGCGCACCTGGGGGTCGACCGTCAGCTACGCTGAAAGCCACGACGAAGAGCGAATGGCCTACTCGCAGCTGCGCAACGGCGCCACCGGCATCCGCGGCAACATTTCCAACTCGATGCGGCGCCTCGGATCCGTGGCCGCCCAGATGCTGATGACGCCCGGCGCGCACATGATATGGCAGTTCCAGGAGTTCGGCGCCGACCAGACTACCAAGAACGGCTCCGGCAACGACACGTCGCCGAAGAAGGTCGTATGGTCGTACCTCAACAACGCCAACCGCGCCGGCCTCAGGCAGAACTATCTCGAGCTGTGCCACATCCGCTCGATGAACGCCGACATGTTCACCAGCGACGTGACCACGACCGTAAGCTGCGACTCATGGAACGGCCGTTCGATAGCCCTCGTCAAGGGCTCAAAAGCCATCTACATGGTCGTAAATCCGTCCACCACGGCCCAGGCGCGCGTCTCGGCCCCGGTCAATCTCTCTTCAAACAAATATAAACTGCTCTCGTGCAGCTACAACACCACGCCCCAGCCCACCTCGACGGGCGTGATACTGCCCGCAGGCGCTTACGCCGTCTACGGCACGCTCGACTGCGCCGGCACCGGCGACGACATCATGGCCGACTCCGGCAGCTCCATCCGCATCTACGGCGACTACGGCCGCATCGTGGTCGAAGGCGACGCCGTCGACGTCAGAGCCTACACGCTGACCGGCCGCCAGGTTCCGCTCAGCGGACTCGATCCGGGCGTATACATCGTCCGGGCCGACAACTCTATTGCAAAGGTGACGGTTAGGTGAGACCCGCCGCCTGCAAGAAACCCCGCGACAAACGGCCTCGGCCGCCCGTCGCGGGGTTTTACTGTCAACTGGCTCGGTTCAGCGGACGATTACCTTGCCGGCTGCCGCGCCGATACGGACCACATAGAATCCGGGAGCGACACTGACGGTAGCCGAACCGGTGAACGATGCGAGCACGCGGCCCGCTGCATCAGCCACGACTACCGGAGCACTTTCATCGGCAGCGTCGATGGCGATGGCGCCGTCGAGGGCGCGCACGCTGTTGCCTGCGGCCACGGCATCGGTCACCGACGAGCTGAGTTTCACCTCCATCAGATCCGACACGTCGGATTTCACGCCGGCGGCGTTCACGGCCGTCACTGCGTAGCTCATGCGCGTGACTCCCTGCGGAGCGGCTACGGCGTACGATGTGACATTGCCGACGTTGCGGGCTGTGAAGTCGGGCATGGCGACCTCGCGCTCCCCGCCTACACATACCTTTATGTCGTCGACTGCCAGATTGCCTGCGCCGAGCTTGTAGAAGACGAGCTTCACCGCATGGACGCCTTCGGGAATATCGCTTACCTCGATGAGCTCGCCGCCCTGCTGGTACGAGATTTCCTCATGCTTCAGCAGCAGGATCCAGTCATCGTCGGTCACGGGCTGCCCGGGCTTGGCCGTGAGGCCCTGCACCTCAAGATAGTTGATCTTCGAATTGCCGGCATTGCGTACCCAGGCCTCGAACGAGATGACATTATCCTCGTATACAGGAGTCTGGATATACTGGCCGAGCTTGGCGAGCTTCAGCGAAGGCCTGCCCGACTCCGGGCCTACATAGTTGGCCGACGTATAGTAGTCGGACGAGTTGCCCGACCATCCGGCGTTGATCTTGAAACTGTTGTCGGATCCGAAATCGGCCATCGAAGTGGCAGGTTCGATATCGGTGAACGCGCTGACATCGAGAAGATAGCTTTCAGCACCTTCCACGGCGTCCCAGTTGGCCACAAAGCCCGTAGCGGTAAGGGCGGTGGCGGGTTTC
>CAJJQT010000036.1 GCA_905193995.1 uncultured Porphyromonadaceae bacterium
CGTTTTCGACCCATCCGTTGGGTGTCAGAATCTTTCCGTTTAGGATTTGCGTTCTCATTGGTGGTTTTGAATAATCGGTTTATTTAAGGTGCTGCAAAGTAAGAAATTCTTTCGCGATTCTGCAAGTGGGATAAACACAAAATAATAATTGTTAACAAATATTTAGTTTTTGTGTCAAAGATGCCATTTCAGAACCGTAGGACAAGCTCCACGACTATGCGGTCGCCTTGTCCGTCGGTCGCCCGGAAGCCGTGATGGTAGAAGTATTTCTCGTAGTTGGCCCGAATGTCGGCGAACAGGTTTTTCGATCGGAAATGCGAGATGGTGGCGCCGGCCGTGATGCGGTTGCGGGCAGGATCGGTGGTCGACAGTCGGCCGGTCTCGTCCGGGGCCGCGTTGCTGTGGTCGGTCATGCCGTCGAAGCGCGCCTGCAGAGACATATAGTTGAAGATTCCAGCGCGCACCGGGAAGCGGTAGTCGGCGTAGGCCAGATACCCGTGGCTGGCGCGGTGGCTGCCGCCGGTATAGTGTTTGTACATATATTCGGCCGATACTGTCCAGCGGCTGTCGGCCCAGCTGACCGAGGCGTCTGCGACGTTGGCCCGCACGCCGTGGGGCTTGACAGAGCCGATCGAGGCTGTGTATTTCATTTGCCCCGGAGTGTAGGTGATGCGGCCGGCGTAGGCGACACCCTTGTTCCACCTCGACTGCTGATCGATGCCCGATGTGCCGAATACGCCGCCGTCGAGCGTCAGGCCGGTCGTACCGATGCTGTATGTGGCCTTTACACCCACGGCGCGGAAGTTGAACATCTGCTTGCCGATGAACGAGCGGTTTGCGAAAAAGTAGTTGGCCGGACCGCGGAAGGGATCCAGACCGAGAGGCATGCGGAACTGGCCGGCCTGAACTGACACCGACTGCGACAGGCGGAAGCGGCCCCAGAAGTCGAGCGCGCGGAACGAGCCCGAATTGCACAGATCGACCTGCAGGAAGTAGTCGATGGCGCTGCTGATGCGGCCGTCGAGGCTCACGCGGGCGTTGCGGATGCGGAAGCTGTTTGTACCTGACGATGTGTCGTATTCGAAGCGTGGGCGGATTACGCCGTGGAGGTTCGGGCGGTAGTAGGTCCAGCCTCTGACAGTGTCGGTGGATTCGGCGCCGAACGCGGCGGCAGCCGTGAGCAGTGATGCGATGAACAGAGCGGCTTTGTGCATATGTGATGAAATTTTGTCGCAAAGGTACAAAAAGAAAAGGAGCCGTACCACTGCGGGCACGGCTCCTTATGTGAATTTATGAATTTTTCAGCTCATTATTCGGCTGGGTTGAGGATGATGAGCTGGAAGTTGTTCTGATCAAGGACTTCCTGCCAGAACTTCATCAGGTCGTCTACGGTCACCGAGTTGATCACGTCGGCGGCGCCGGTGAAGACGTTGACGCCGTTGATCGAGGTGTTGGCCATCGATTCGGCCCATTCGTCGTTCTCCTCGAGGTTGGCGGTGGCTTCCTTGACCATGAACTCGCGTACGGGAGTGAGCTCGTCGACGGTGACGTTCTTGGCCATATCCTTGATGATGACGTCGATGGCGGCGAATACCTCGTCCTTCATCTCAGGCTTCATCGGGAAGGCGATCTGCAGCATGGTGTTGGTGTCGCCGGTGCGGCTCATCATTGAGTGTGCGCCGATCGAGTAGGTCGCGCCCATTTCCTCGCGTACCTTGTTGAGCAGACGGGTGCTCATCACCTGACCAACCATCGAGGCCATCGCGCGCTGCTTCGGGGTGTACTTCTCGGTGCCGCTGATCAGGTAGAGTGCCCAGGTCTGCGGCGTGCTCATGGTGCATGATTCGGTGACGGTGGCAGTGCCCTTGGTTACTTCGAAGGCTGCCTCGGGTTTGTATGCGACTCCGGCACCGACAGGGAGGGTGGCGATGTACTGCTCTACGAGCGGACGGAAGGTGTTCATGTCGATGTTGCCGACGAACGTGAAGGTAAAGTCAGTCGGGTTGGCGAGCATGGTCTTGGCAATCTCGACGATCTGGTCGCACGATGCCTCGGCGATTGCCTTGGTGGTGAGCATGTGCAGGGCCGGAGCCTTGAAGAGGGTGTTGAGCATCAGCTGCTGGAAGAGGAACTGGGGCTCGGACTCCTGGTTGGAGAGCAGGCCGGAGATCATGTTCTGGATGGCGGTGAATTCGTCGGGCTTATAGCTGAACTCGGCGAAGTTGGCGTAGATCAGCTCCATCAGCGTGGGCAGGTCCTGAATGGTGGTGGAGCCGGTAGCGGAGCGGTCGTACTTGCTGAAGTCGAAGCTGAGGCCGACCTGCTTGCCCTGAAGGTACTTGGTGAGATCGCTGTCGCTGTAATCGCCGAGGCCGTGCTTCGACATGGAGTAGGGCAGGAACTGGATAGAGCTTGCGTATGACTCGGGAAGTACCGAGAAACCGCCCTTGGCAGCTGCGGCGAACTGGATGTCGTTCTCCTTGAACTGGGTAGGCTTCACGATTACTTTCACGCCGTTCGAGAGAGTGAGCTCTGTGGCATCCCATTCGTCGAGGTGACGCTCGCCGACGATCGAGCCGGGGGCGGGCAGGTTCGGGATCAGGGGATCGGTACGGACTTCGTCCTTGTAAGCTTCTATTTCCTCGCCGTCGACAGCCTTGAGTGCGTCAAGTACCTGAGCTTCGGTCGGGACGGTGAAGTTGGCGTTGTCGGGCAGCATCATCAGTACCACACGGTTATTATCTGTCACGATTTCGGGCAGCATCTGGCTGATGACCGTTACGGGTACCATGGAGGTCATGGCGTCGTACATCTGCTTCTCGATGGAGATGCCCGGGATAGGCTCGTTGTCGACGAAGGCACGGACATATTCACGCGAATAGGTCTCGTTGGGAGTGTTGTTGCGCTGGTCGTAAAGGCGCTGGTAACGCGAGCGGAGCTCGGCGCAGGCGCGTTCGTATTCGCCGGCTGTGAAGCCGCCGCGCAGGGCGCGCAGGATTTCGCGGTAGGCGGCCTGCAGGGCCTCGGTCATGTCATTGCCCTTGGCTACTACCTGCAGGGTCAGGGCGTCCTTGGTCGAAGCGAGGAAGAAGTTGTCGAGCTCGACCGATGCCATTGCGAAGGGCGCGTCGGGTTTGTTGGCGATATCCTGCAGACGCGAGTTGAGCATGTCCTCGACCATGTCGGTCATGAACTGCACGCCGTAGTAAGCCTGGGTGTTGCGGGCCTCGCGGGGAATGGGCTGGTCGTACTTGAACATCATCAGCGCTACCGGCGCGCTCATCTCTGTGTCCTTGCCTATGGCCACGATGGTGCCTTCAGTGTCCTCGACGGGCACATAGTAGCGTTCGCGGGGATTCTCAGGCATCTTGATGGGTGAGAACATTTCTTTGATTTTGCTCTCGATGTAGGTTGGGTCGATGTCGCCAACGACGATAATGGCCTGATTGTCCGGGCGGTACCATGTGTGGTAGTAGTCGATGATGGCCTGGGGCGGGAAGTTGTCGACTACATCCATGGTGCCGATGGGCAGGCGCACACCGTATTTGTTGTTGGGGTAGATGACCGGGAGGAGCTGCTCGAGTATGCGCATCTGGCCTACCATCGAACGGCGCCATTCTTCGTGGATCACGCCGCGTTCGGCGTCGATTTCCTTGGGGTCGAGAGTCAGGGCGCACGACCAGTCGTGGAGAATGAGCAGACACGAGTCCTGCACGCTCTGGCGGGCTACGGGTACGTCGGAGATATTGTATACGGTTTCGTCGATCGAGGTGTATGCGTTGAGGTTCTGGCCGAATTTCACACCGATCGACTGAAGCCAGTTGATGATGCCTTTTTCAGGAAAGTTTTCGGTGCCGTTGAAGCACATATGCTCCAGGAAGTGTGCCAGACCGCGCTGGTTGTCTTCCTCGAGGATCGAGCCCACCTTCTGGGCTATGAAGAAGTCAGCCTGGCCTTTGGGTGTTTCGTTGTGGCGGATGTAATAGGTGAGGCCGTTGGGGAGCTGGCCGACCACTACAGCCGAGTCGACGGGCATCGCCGGGAGTTGGTCAAAGCCCTGGGCCGAAGCGCCGGCTGTCGCAAACAGCCCTGCGATGAGGGCAAGTGCGCATTTGAAGAGTTTTTTCATATAGTTATAAATAGGATGATTTTTTTATTTCTGCTACATTTGACGGCGAAATTACTAAAAAATGGCAGAATAAATGGTTAATATATGTTAATCAATTGATTTTCCGTCTGTTTATAGGAGCAAAAAAAGGCAAAATGTTGACTGTCCGCTACGATTAAATTGTTAACTTTGGAAATTCAAAAACCGGGCGGCCGAGCCGTCCACATTTATATATTATAGAGATGAAAGGACGCAGCTTTTTCTTTATGTCCCTGCTTTCGGCCATAGCGGGTGTGATACTGATACTGACTTACAGCACAGTCAGCAGCACCGGACTTGTGGTGCTCGGAGGCGTACTGTTCATAGTGGCCGGACTACTGAATCTGGTCCTCTCCGCCGCCGTGCGCCGCGGCCGCGGCGTGGCCGACCGCAAGCTCATGCCGGTACTTCTGGGCTATCTGACCAGCGGCGCCGCCGTACTCCTGGGGTTGTCGATGCTTGTGTTCAAGACGACATTCTCGGCCGTGGTCCCATATCTGTTCTGTATGCTGATGGTCGTCGCCGCGCTTATGCAGCTCTACATACTGCTTTCGCGCCAGGGACGGATACTTTTCAGCAGTTGGTTCTTGCTCGTGCCTGTTGCGCTGGCCGCGCTCGGCATCTACATTGCCTACCTGCCTGCGGGCGAGTCTGACTCGGCTATCATGCTTATGTCGGGTATAGGTCTTGCTGTCGACGGTCTCGCGCTCGCGGCCGAGGGTATAGTCGCTGCCCGTGTACCGGCGGTGGCCGCCACGCCTGCGGTGGAGGATGTCAGTGCCTCGGAAGTCAGTCCCGCTGCCGTCCGGCCGCTCGACAGCGATGCCAAATAGTCACCTCGACGGGGATAAATCGGGCAATAATTTGGTAAAAAGCGAAAAAATCGCAAAAATTCAACGATTTATTATTGTCAATTCAAAAAAAAGTCCGATATTTGCAGCTGCAAAAACGGGTGACGGCGGCATGTAAGCCGCCTGTATCCGGGAATAGAGAAATATTACCTTATAATTCGAAAAATATAAACGAAAATGACAAAAGCAGACATCGTTAACGAAATCTCGAAGTCGACGGGTATCGAAAAGGCTCTCGTTCTCGAAACTGTCGAGAAGTTCATGCAGGTTGTGAAGGAATCCCTGTCGGAAGGCGAAAACGTATATCTTCGCGGCTTCGGCAGCTTTATCGTCAAGACGCGTTCTGAGAAGACGGCCCGCAACATCTCGAAGAACACGACCATCATCATCCCCGAGCACAAGATTCCGGCTTTCAAGCCCGCGAAGGTGTTCATGGAAGATGTCAAGAACGTAAAGTAACTTTCGGCACGTCCACTGACCTCTCGTCCTCGACTCTGCAACATTATTAATCTTTAAATTTACGCAAATGCCCAGCGGAAAAAAACGTAAAGGCCACAAGATGGCTACACACAAGCGTAAAAAACGCCTTCGCATGAACCGTCACAAGAAGAAAAAGTAAGATCTGACGCCGCTTTCCCGTGCCTTTTCAGGCCGGGAAAGAAGCGCGATCTGCCTGACAGTTCTGCGACAGATCAAAAGGAGGGACTTTCTGACGAACGCCGCGCGGCGCAAAATCAGGTCTGCTCCTTTGATTTTTTTTGATGACCCCGGAGTGCGACCACTCCGGCACATGCACCACCGAATTGTAACCGACAAGAAATGAAAAGTGAACTAATCGTAGATGTTCAGCCCTCCGAGGTGTCGATTGCCCTTCTCGAGGATTCGAGACTGGTATCGCTGCAGAAGGAAGCGCGCAACATCTCCTACGCTGTAGGTGACATTTACCTGGCAAAGGTCAAGAAGCTGATGCCCGGCCTAAATGCTGCCTTTGTCAATGTCGGCTACGAGAAGGATGCATTCCTCCACTATTTAGATCTCGGGGCTCACTTCGGCTCTTACGAAGCATATCTGAAAGCCCTGCTCGACGGCGACGGCAAGAAGGTGCCGTCGGTCGAGAAAATGAACCGCCTGCCCGATATCGACAAGAACGGCACTGTCTCCGACACACTCAAGCAGGGCCAGGAACTCCTGGTGCAGATCGTCAAGGAGCCTATCTCGTCGAAAGGCCCGCGCCTGACCACCGACATCACTTTCACCGGCCGTTTCATGGTGCTCATTCCCTTCAGCGACAAGATTTCCATTTCGCAGAAAATCAAGTCGACCGAGGAGAAGATGCGTCTGCGCCAGCTCATTGAGAGCATAAAGCCCCGCAATTTCGGCGTGATAGTACGCACGTCGGCCGAAGGAAAGCGCGTGGCCGAGCTGATCAACGAGCTCAAGACTCTGGTCAACTGCTGGAACACCACTGTGGCCAAGGCGCAGAAAGCGAAAGCTCCCGCACTCGTTTTCGAGGAGGAGAGCCGTATCGTCGGCATGCTGCGCGATGTGTTCAGTCCCTCGTTTGAGTCGATACACGTCAACGACGAGGATACTTTCCACCAGATCAAGAACTATGTGTCACTCATAGCGCCCGACCGCGCCGACATCGTGAAGCTCTATGCCAGACAGGAGCCGATTTTCGACACGTTCTCGATCACGAGACAGATCAAATCGTCGTTCGGCAAGACTGTGTCGTTCCGTTCCGGCGCTTACATCATCATCGAGAGCACCGAGGCGCTCCATGTGGTTGACGTCAACTCCGGCAACCGCTCGCGTGCGGCCAACGATCAGGAGAGCAATGCCCTCGAGGTAAATCTCCGTGCCGCCGACGAGATTGCCCGCCAGCTGCGTCTGCGCGACATGGGCGGGATTATCGTCGTCGATTTTATCGACATGAGCAAGGGCGAGCACCGCCAGCAGCTTTACGAGCACATGCGCGAGGTGATGGCCAACGATCGCGCCCGTCACAACATTCTGCCCCTTAGTAAGTTCGGTCTGATGCAGATAACGCGACAGCGCGTCCGTCCGGCTCTCGACATCACCACGTCCGAAAACTGTCCCTGCTGTTTCGGCAAAGGCGAGATACAGCCTTCGCTGCTCTTCACCGACACGCTTTTCGAGAAACTCGATTATCTGGTCAACACACTTCAGGTCACTGATTTCGTGATGTATATCCATCCGTTTGTCGACGCTTACATCAAGCGCGGCTGGCTTACCTCGATCTACCGCAAGTGGCGCCGTTCGCTCGGCGGTAAATTCAAGATATTGCCTGACGAATCGCTGGCATACCTCCAGTACAGAGTTATCGACAAGGACCGCAACGAAATTGAACTGAAGGACGAGAAGGACATGGAGACGTCCTCCGTCGAGAAAGTAAAGAACAAGGCCAGGAACCGCGGCGAGAACGCCGAGGAAGAACCGGCCGCCGAGGCCAAGCCTCAACCGGCGCCCGGAATGGGCGAGAGCAAGTCGGCCAAGTCGCGTCGTCGCAAACGCCTGCGCAAGGAGGCTGAGGCAGCCGCGGCAGCCGCGGCCGTAGCTGAATCAGGAACGCCCGTCGCTGATGCACCTGCTGCAGATGTACCCGCCGCTGAGTCTTCCTCCGCTGTAGGGCTGCACCCCGGAGCAGCCGATGCCGCATCTGCTTCCGCCGCAGACGACGCCGCAGCCGAATCCGCGCCCAAACCCAAGCGTCCGCGCCGTCCGCGCAAGAAGGCCGACTCTGCGGCTTCTGACAGCGGCGCCGGCGACGCCGCCGTCACGAATCCCGCCAAGGCCGAGCCTGTGCTCGCCTTGCCGCCATTCGAGTCTCCGTCCGAAACAAGATCTAATGAGGAATAATTCAATCCCGTATCCGTAGAATACCGATGTACGTCGCCCGGCCCGCAGCCGGGCGATGCTTTTTTTCGGACTGACGGCAAACAAAAAACGGACGATCTTCTCAGACCATCCGTTTTTTGTAAACATACTGTGTACTTAATGTTAGATTAATATGTCTATTCCAGATCTTTGATTAAATTCCACTATGACGTGTGTAGTATTTTCTATGAAAAAGCATAGGTTGTCGTTTCATTTCCGATGCAAAGTTAAGCATAAAATTTTATTTGTCAATACCCCCCTCGGAGGTGACGGCCGGATTGCATCCGAACGTTTTTAAGCAAATATTCAATAAAATCAGTTGTTTTTTAATTAAAATCAATGTAAAATGGTGCGAAATTGTTACAATTATGTGTAAACGCTTAATATTTTCCATAATGTTAATTTGAGTTAAAACTAATAGTGTTGCTAACTATATGTTGTAAAACATAATTATACAATGGCGTTTTAGATGCTTTTGCTGTCTTTTTGATTGATTTCGGCATAATTGCCTCAGATGTCGGAGCGGTGCCGCTTTCAGATTGGCAGTAAAATGCCCGGCGAATGGCAAAATGAAAGCGCCGGATGTCCGTCTGGGGACTTCCGGCGCAGTATGCGGAAATGTGTTACTTTCAGATTGAATACAGGATGTAGGATGTCAGCGGAGCGAGCTTGCCTTCAAGCTTGCCTTTCTTTACTGTGAATTTCTCGCCGCTTACGGCGTCGGTGTACTGCCCGTCGGGAAGTGTGGTCTGCATTTTGGCTTTCTGTTCCTTGGAGCTGAAGTTGATGAGCGCTGCGCCGGCATCGCCGCGGCAGATCTCGACGACGGCGTCATCGGCGCCGGTGTATATCGTCTCGGCCTGGCCGCTCATGGCGCTGCGGAAGTTGTTGGCGGCAACAACTTCGGGATGCTTGAACTCATCGTTGCCGCGGGCGCCGATGCGGTTGTTGCCCCAGTAGTTCTCGCGGGTGCTGCCGGCGGGGCGGCTGTAGAACAGCGGGCGTCCGTGCTGGCGTGCAGTCAGAAATACCCAGCCCATGCGCATCTGCTCGTCGGTCATGTCGGCCGACTCGTGCGCGTTGCAGTATGTGTCGTGGCTTTCGACCCATGTGACGAGGCGGTCGGGAGTCATGGTGTGGTGCCAGTTGGTCAGCAGGTCCTGATCGACCTTGCCTGCGCGGAGAGCGTCGCGCAGCTCGTGGCCATAGGCGCTTGCCGTGAGGTCCATGTATTCGGCATATCCGGCTTCCGGCACGTTGCGGTCCTGAAGCACCTCGCCGTAAATATAGAGGCTGTCGGGCATCAGCAGCGACAATCCCTTGACACCCTCACGGCCCGTGGCTACGTCCCAGAAATTGTTTACCGTGGCTTTCGGGTCCAGCGGGTCAGAAGGAAGGCCGATGTGCTTGGCCGTGTCGTAGCGGAAGCCGCGTGCGCCGAGATTGATCAGATCATTAACGTACTGCAGGTAGTAGTACTGGAAGTCGGGATTCTCGGTGTTTACGTCGGGAAGACCGCCCATCTCGCCGGTGGTGCACTGCAGGCGGTCGTTATAGTCGGTGATGGGTTTGAATCCATTGGCGTGGTAGAGGTTCTGATGGCCGCCCACGGCGTTGTCGAGGCCCGGCAGCACGGCTGAGTCATCGATGGCCGTATGGTTGGGCAATACGTCCACTATCACCTGTACGCCGTAGACGTAGGCACTGTCGCACATGGCGCGGAAGTCGTCGCGGGTGCCGAGCATATAGTTGCCGATAGTCCAGTCCGTAGGCTGATAGTAATAATACCACTTGCCCATGACCGAGTCGCCGGGCTCGCTGAACAGGGCCATGCCGCCTCCGTCGCCGACATAGCAGGCCTGGACGGGCGAAGTCTGTACGAAGGTGTAGCCGGCCTCGGCGATGTCCTTCATGTTGGCGGCGATGGTGTCGAGCGACCATGACCATGCATGGAGAATTACATCGTCCTCCGTCGGTGCAGTTGCGGGAGTGTTTGCGTATGCGGCCGGGGCGCAGGCCATCAGGCCGATCAGCATGTGAGTGATTTTCATGTGTTATGCAGAAAAAGTTAAGTATGTATAAAATCGGATGCAAATTTAACGAAATGCTTTAACTAAAACAAACACACATCTCTATAAAGTTTTATTTATGGTGATTTTTCACCATGAATGCGATAAAAAATCGGGAAAATATATTGAATTTTGGAAAATAATATGTACTTTTGTGAAAATTTGCGAAAAATGCACTCTGACCTTCAGCAACAGATCGAGCGGGTGCGGGCCAAGACACTCGTACTGTCGGAGAAGTACATGATGATGAAAGCTTCTCTTGAGGAGGCTCGCGCTCAGATCACGGAGCTCAAGGCGAAGGTAATGTCGCGCGACAAGACTATCCAGGACCTGCGGGCGAAGGCCGAGTATCTGTCAGTCGCGTCGATTATCGAGCACGATGCCGGTTCGGTGGAGGCTTCCAGAGCCATTATTGCGGATTTGCTGAGAGAAGTCGACCGATGTATCAGGGATCTCGTCGAGTGAACGGTACATGGCGGCTTTGCTGAATTATGAATGAAGAAAAGAAACATAGATTTACCGCTCAGATAGCTGATTTGGAGCCGTTTGTCTTCAATCTCACCCTTGAGGAGGAAGCCATTTTCCGCAAGGCGGCATTTCATGTGAATGAGCTGTACAACAAGATGATGGCCGAAACGGTCAATAAGTCTTCGGCTTACGTGCTGGCCAAGGTGGCTCTGGCTTTCGCCGAACTCTCCTACCGCAAGTCGGATCAGCTTTCGGAGCAGTCGCGTCTGCTCGCCGACTTCGAGAAGACGCTTGACGGCCTGTTGCTCGCCGGCGAATAGCCGATGGGCCGACCCGTGTTTCCCGCTTTTTTCATAATGAGGCAAAATGTGGCTGCCGCGAGCGGCTTCTTTCACACGGCGACGTCACGGAGGTGACGCCCGGTGCGAACAGAAACTTAGTATAAACCCATATAGATCATCTCTTTAATAAACTTACCAAATGGAAATAATCATAAATATAGCGATTGGCGTTGTTGCAGCCGTCATCGGTGTGGCAGCGACTCTTATCGCGCAGCGACGTATGGCACAGACACGTGCCAAGACCATTCTGGCCGATGCCGAGCGCGAGGCCGAAGACATGAAGCGCAACAAGCTGCTTGAAGGCCGCGAGGAAGTGCTCAGGATCACAGCCGAAGCAGAGAAGCAGGCCAACCAGCGTCTGGCCAAGGTGCAGTCGGCCGAGGCGCGTCAGAAGCAGCGTGAGCTGCAGCTCAACCAGCAGCAGAGCGAGAACGCACGCGCACGCAACGAGGTCGACACTGCCCGTCAGGCTCTCGATGCCCAGTCTGCCGCTCTAACCGCGCGCAAGGAGGAGGTCGACCGTCTTCACGCCCAGGCTATCGAACAGCTCGAACACATATCGGGCCTGTCGTCGGTCGAAGCGCGCGACAAACTCGTCGAATCGCTTAAGGATGAGGCCAAGACGGCTGCCGCTTCATATATCAATGACATCATGGACGACGCCAAGATGACTGCCAACAAAGAGGCCAAGCGCATCGTGGTGCAGAGCATCCAGCGCGTGGCCCCCGAGACAGCCATCGAGAACTCCGTCACCGTATTCCACATCGACTCTGATGAGATCAAAGGACGCATTATCGGCCGCGAGGGCCGCAATATCCGCGCACTGGAGGCTGCTACCGGC
>CAJJQT010000037.1 GCA_905193995.1 uncultured Porphyromonadaceae bacterium
GGCGATTTCGTCGTTCGACATGCCATCGCGCTTGCTCATCAGGAATATCGTGCGGCATTTTTCGGGCAGGGCATCGATGGCGCGCCATATGCGGGCGTCGCGGAACGAAGTGTCGATATCCTCGTCGGGCACATCCGGAATAAGTTCCTCGCCGAGCGTCACGCGGCGGTCGCGGAGATGCCGCAGGCAGACATTGCGCACTGTGCGGTACATGAAAGGGGTGAAATTGCCGATCGCGCCGCCTGCGCCTATGAACTCCCACGCTTTCATGAAAGCCTCCTGTACCATGTCCTCGGCTGTGTCAGCGTCGTCGACCATGCGCAGGGCGTACATGCCGAGCGGCAGGTACAACAGTCTGAAGTTGGTTTCAAATTCACGCGGTGTCAAAGTCGGTTACGGATGATTTGCGTCAGGTTTTCAAGGTGCAAAGTTAGCAAATTACTTCGGAACATAAAATTTCGGCGAGTCGTGAACCCGCGGGGCGCCGGGATTGTCTTTATATTAGCCGCTTCACGAAAGAGCGGCTTTCTGAAAACCGCATTCATCATGATCGAACCGTACGAAATTCTGCATTGCGCGACAACTACCGACATCACTCATTTCATAGGCGACAACACCGGCTCATCGCAGGCAATAGCCGAGTTTGTAATGCGTGTTGTCGACTGGATACTGGGCTATATAGGCCTGGCTCACAACATCACGGTGGTGACGGTGCTGTATGCGGCCGTAGTGCTCGGGATATCGCTCGTGGTGGGCTACGTGGCCAAGTGGATAATCTTCGCACTAAGCGAGCAGGTGGCGAAGCGGTGGAATTCAGACACATACAACGCACTGGCGAGCGTACGTTTCTTCAGCAAGATCTGCCGCATGATACCGGCACTGACCTTCCTTATCCTGATCCAGTTCACGCTGTCGGCTCACGACTCGCTGTCGTCCATCCTGACGAAGGTGACACTCATTTATGTCGTCTATGTGACGGCGCAGGCCTTCTCGGCGCTTGTGGTGGCGATATGGATGCATGTCGACTCGAAGGAGAACAAACGCAAGTTGCCGCTCAAGGGCCTTGCGCAACTCGCCAAGGGCATCCTGTGGATAGTGGCCGCGATAATAGTGATCGCCATCATAGTCGACAAGTCGCCCGCGTCGCTGCTGGCGGGGCTGGGCGCTTTTGCCGCCGTGCTCATGCTGATTTTCAAGGACAGCATACTGGGGCTGGTGGCCGGAGTGCAGCTGTCGGAGAACGACAGCCTGCACGTGGGCGACTGGATCAAGGTCAACGGAACGGACGCCAACGGGACAGTCCAGGAGGTCAATCTGACGGCGGTGAAGGTCCTCAACTGGGACAAGACCACCACGTCGCTGCCGCCCTACAGCCTGATCAGCGGCTCGTTCACAAACTACCGCTCTATGCAGGTAAGCAACACCCGACGCATCTGCCGCAGCTATATGATCGACGCCGACAGCGTGCTGCCCGCCACGTCCGAGATGCTCGAAAACCTGAAGAAACTGCCACTGATGGAGCACTGGATCACCGTGCGCCAGCAGCAGCGCGAACAGGGTATCGTGGCCGATGTCGACAATCCGGCCGGACTGGTCAACGGTACGCTCGACACGAATCTCGGCCTCTTCCGCGCCTATATGAAGATGTGGCTCGACGCCAATCCGAACGTGGCCCACGACAGCGACTGCTTCGTGTGTACGCTGCCGCAGACGAGCGCGGGCATCCCGTTCCAGGTCTACTGTTTCACAGCCACGTCGAAATGGTTCCCGTACGAGGCTATACAGGACAGTATATTCGAGCATCTTGCCGCGATGCTGCGCTTCTTCCAGCTCTATACGTTCGAGAATCCTTCGGGCCGCGACACCGTCGTGGATGGTTATCTGAGCCCGGGCGGCGACATCGACGCCGTGTTCGGCGTTCCTTATCCTTTCTTCCAGTCGCCCGACGCTCCCGACTCACCCGCCTCGACACGCACCACCCCCAAGCAGTACCCCAAAAACGCCGCCGTCACCCAGCCCGGCCAGGCCCCGGCCGCCAAGAGTTGATAACCTATAGCTAATTTAGCTATAGTAGCTATTATAACTATCTTAGCTAAAAAAGCGGCGCAGCCGGCCTGACGTGGAAGTCGGGCCGGCTGCGCAGTCTTATCGGGAGGTGGGATTATTCTTCGTCGTCGGACTCAGCCATGTTGTGGAAGACGTTCTGTACGTCCTCGTCGTCCTCGAGCTTTTCGAGGAGCTTGTTGAGAGTCTCGCGCTGCTCGGGAGTAACCTCCTTGAGGTCGTGGGGTATGCGCTCGAACTCAGATGAAACGATCTCGAATCCGTTCTCTTCGAGATATTTCTGGATGCCGGGGAAGTCCTCGAAGCCGCCGTAAAGGGCGATGAGTGCGTTGCCTTCCTCATCCTCGTCGTCGACAAGTTCGTCGACGCCGTAATCGATCAGTTCCAGTTCGAGGTCTTCGAGCGAAATGCCGTCCTTGGGCTTGATTTTGAATACCGACTTGTGGTCGAACAGGAAAGTGAGCGATCCCTGGGTGCCGAGCGATCCGCCGAATTTGGTGAAGTACGAGCGGACGTTGGCTACGGTGCGGGTGTTGTTGTCGGTAGCGGCCTCTACGAAGATGGCGATGCCGAAGGGTCCGTATCCTTCGTAGGTGATTTCCTTGAAGTCGCCGGCGTCCTTGTCGGTGGCTTTCTTGATGGCGCGTTCGACGGTGTCTTTGGGCATGTTTGCTGCCTTGGCGTTCTGCATCAGAGCGCGGAGGCGGGGATTGGTCGAAGGATCGGGACCGCCGGCCTTGGCGGCGATGGTGATTTCCTTGCCTATGCGGGTGAATGTGCGCGACATGTTGCCCCAGCGCTTGAGCTTGCGGGCTTTGCGGTATTCAAATGCTCTTCCCATTGGAGTGTTATTTTAAATATTGTTGAGGTTGATGATTGATTATTGACGTGGTTAGCGGAGTTCGGCTCCGAGCTGCTTGCGCAGAGCGGCGATGATCTTGCTCATGACGGCGTCGGTGACGTTGTCGTTAAGTGTCTTCTCATCGTCGCGCAGGGTGATGGTGACGGCGTACGACTTCTTGCCTTCGGGCAGCCCCTTGCCTTCGTAGACGTCGAAGAGGGCGACGTCGCGCAGCAGTTTCTTCTCACTCTGGCGGATGACACGCTCGACGTCGGCCATCGAGGTGGCTTTGTCGATCAGCAGCGAGAGGTCGCGCTTGACTGCCTGGGTCTTGGGCAGAGACTTAAATGTAGTGGTAGCCTTTGCGGCCATGTCGCCCAAAGCCTGCAGGTCGAGCTCGGCGAAGAAGACAGGCTGCTTGATGTCGAGGCGCCTCAGTATGTCGGCTGCCACAATGCCCATGGTGCCGAGCGGCTTGCCGTTGCGGCTTTCGACGGCGAGAGCAGTGGAGTAGATGTCGGGCAAGTGTTCGGGCGTCTTGACGGCGTACATGCGGCTGTCGAGCCCACAGCGGGTGAGTACGAGGCCGACGGCAGCCTTGAGGTCGAAGAAGGTGGCGTCCTCGGCTGCGCGGTCCCATGAGGCCGGGCGGCGGCGTCCGGTCATCCACATGGCCAGGCGCGAGTGCTCGGCATAGGGCTTGAGCGGCATGGCGTCGGTGGGTTCTTCGCCGCTGCGGCGGGCGTAGACGTTGCCGGTCTCATACATGGCCAGGTCGGCCGAGCGGCGGTTGATGTTGTGGGCCAGGGATTCGAGGCCGCCGAAGAGCAGGGTCTGACGCATGACGTTGAGGTCCTGGCTCAGAGGGTTGAGCAGTTCGACGCAAGCGTCGGCCGGATATGAAGCCAGCGGCTCGTAGTAAGCCTTGGCCGTGAGCGAGTTGTTGAGGATTTCGGTGAAACCGGCGCCGGTGAGGCAGTTGGCCAGCGTGCGGCGGAGGTCATCGGCCGCGTCGGTCGGTGTCTTGAACGACAGCGACGCGTGGAGAGCCGAGGGGATGGCTATGTTGTTGTAGCCGTAGATGCGCAGGATGTCCTCTATGACGTCGCAGGGGCGGGTGACGTCGACGCGGTAGGTGGGCACGGCCAGCGAGAGCGTGCCGCCGTCGGCATCGGTGCGCCCGGTGATTTCGATTTCGAGCGAACGGAGTATCGCGTCGACAGTGGCGGCGGGAATTTCCTGGCCCAGCAGGCGGGTGATGGCGCCGTAGCTGAGTTCTACCTTGGCGGGTTCGACGGGCTGCGGATATATGTCGGTTACCGGGCCTACGATGCGGCCTCCGGCGATTTCCTTGATCATATTGGCCGCTATCTCGAGATAGAGGCGGCAGGTGTTGGGATCGACGCCGCGCTCGAAGCGGAACGACGAGTCGGTCGACAGGCCGTGGCGGCGTGCGGTCTTGCGCACGGATGTGGGATTGAAGCAGGCGCTTTCGAGGAATACCGAAGTGGTGGAATCGGTGACGCCCGAGTCGAGACCGCCGAATACGCCGGCGATGCACATGGGGCGCTCCGCGTCGCAGATCATCAGGTCGGCGGCATCGAGGGTGCGTTCAACTGCGTCGAGGGTGGTGAACTTGTCGCCGCCTGCTGCCTTGCGGACCACGATGCGGTCGCCGCCGATACGGGCGCGGTCGAATGCGTGTAGGGGCTGGCCGTAGGCGTGGAGTATGTAATTGGTGATGTCGACCACATTATTGATCGGGCGCAGGCCGATGACGCTCAGGCGCTCCTTGAGCCAGTCGGGGCTTTCGGCCACGCGGACGCCCTCCAGGGTCAGGCCGCAGTAGCGTGTGCAGGCCTCGGGCGCCTCGACGGTGACTTCGACACCGTTGCCTTCGGGATCGTCGATATGGAAGCCCACGGCCGACGGACGCTTCAGCTTGGGCGCCGAGGCGGGTTCGTGGCAATCGAGAAAGGCGGCCAGGTCGCGGGCCACGCCGTAGTGCGATGCGGCGTCGATGCGGTTGGGGGTGAGGTCTACTTCGAGCACGTAGTCGTCGGTGAGACCGAAGTATTCGGCCGCGGGTGTCCCGGCCTTGACGGAGCTGTCGATGACCATGATGCCGTCGTGCGACGAGCCGACGCCGATCTCATCCTCGGCGCAGATCATGCCCGACGATTCGACGCCACGTATCTTCGATTTCTTGATTTTGAATTCCTTGTCGCCGTCGTAGAGTGTGGTGCCGACGGTGGCGACCACGACGGTCTGACCTGCGGCAACGTTGGGCGCGCCGCAGACGATCTGGGTGGGCTGTCCGTCGCCGAGATCGACGGTGGTGATGTGCAGATGGTCGCTGTGGGGGTGTTCGACACAGGTCAGCACCTTGCCGACCACGATGCCGCGCAGGCCTCCCCTGATTGATTCGACACGCTCTACGGAGCCTGTCTCAAGACCGATGGAGGTGAGGTCGTCGGCCACGGCTGCCGGCTCAAGATCTATGTCGAGATAGTCTTTGAGCCATTTATAGGATATGTTCATATTCGCTAAGTGTTTTCAACGCGCAAAGTTAACAAATATCGGCCAAACGGCAAAACAGAAAATGACAAAGGCCGCATTTCGGCGGCCTTTGACGCCGGAGCCTCGGCTCCGGGAATGAGTTGCGTGCGGCGGCGCGGAGTCCGCGGCGGATCAGATGTCGTTGTAGGAGTTGCCGGAGCCGGAGCTTGTGCCGTTCTCTTCGCGCTCGGCGATGTCGCGGTTGACGGCGTCCTCGTACGAGACTTCAACCTGCATGTATTTCGAGATCTTAAGCATGATAGAGCCGCCGGGGGCGTCGTAGAATGCGGCATAGTGGCACTTGTCGGCCTTTACGCCGGCGATTTCGTCGCCGTCGCCTTCGTCATACGGGTCGGCGAAGAAGTCGTAGGACGAAGTGAGGGTGTACTTGTTGTCAAACTGTCCCTTGTAGTTGAGGTATTCGCGCTTGATGGCGTTCCATGTGCTGAGTTCGGGCAGGTAGACGTTGATGCTCCATACCTGGTCGGTGACCTGGGTGCCGAATACGTAGACTTCACACTCCTTGCCTGTGTAGGTGCCCCGCATCGAGATAGAGTGGTTCTCGGCCGAGCGGTTGACGATGCGGAAACCCTTCTGGTTGACGAGCTGCTGGGCGAACGAACTGATGTTGCCGCGCATGGGTATGCCCATGAATGTCATGGCTGAGGAGTTGTCGACGATTGGCTCGTCGTCGTCACTCGGATAGTTTTCTACGTCCATGAAGCTGAGTTTCACCTGCATGTAGCGAGAGATCTTGATCAGCAGCACGCCTCCGTCGGCGATGAAGGTGGTGGAGTAGTCGACTTTTTCGTCCTTGACGGCCGCAACTTCGTCGCCGCCGCCGTCGCGGTAGGGCGATTCGAAGTCGGACGTCGAGCTCTTGAAGGTGTATGCGGCGTTCGAGCGGTAGTCGCGTACGATTTTGTTGTACTGGGTCTTGATCGAGTTCCAGGTCGACTGTTCGGGCAGGTAGACGTCGACCTGATAGACCTGCTTGGTGTTGTCGTTGTCGAAAACGTAGAACTCGCAGTTGGTGTAGCCGGCGAAGCGTCCCGAGAGGGTGTATACGCCGCGTTCGTCGTCGCGTTCCACGATTTTCAGGCCTTTTTGGCTGACGAGTTTGTTGCAGAACTGAGAGATGCGTCCGTCCATGGGTACGCCCATGAACGAGTAGTGGTCAGCCGCGAAAGCTGTCGAGGCTATCGCCGCTACCAGAAGAACAAGAGAGAAAATCCTTTTCATAGCTGATTACTTGACTGTTATGATTTGTTTTACTTTTTATCGGTGTAAAGGATCGAAGTAACCGAATGCTTGTCGCCCAGGAAGACGGCGGCGCGCACCTGGCTGATGCCGGCGGCGTCGAACGGACCGGTGTATGCGGCCGATTCAGCGGTGGGCTCGGTCCCGTCGGTGGTGTAGCGGATCACCGGGGCGAGCGATTCGGGGTACGAGGTGTTCATGACCACTTTGCCGTCGGCCAGGTCGATGCCGGGCTGGCGCAGGTGAAAGTTGTAGCCTGCTGTCTGCCAGTAGGGTATCTCGCGGGAATTGATGACGGCATTGAAGTGCGCGTCGGTGTAGGTCGAGTCGCAGTTCCAGCCGCGCTCCGCCAGGCCGAGCATCTTTGGCAGCAGGAAGGCCTCGATCATCTCGGGCGAGCGCATTGTCTCGGAGAATACCTGGCCTGAGACGCCTATGACGTTTTTGAACGCTTCGTCGTCGACGGGGCAAAGCTGGCGGGGATAGCCGGCCAGGGCGTCGAACTCGTCGACATAGCCGCCCCACGACAGACCGCGCTCATAAGGATGGGGGGTGTAGCACATGTCGAGATAGAAATGGTCGACGTTGCTCAGCACGGTGGGGAAGCCGGCGCGGGCGCTCTGGCTGGTGACGGAGTTCTGTTTGCCGAGGGTGCTCCAGCAGTTGACGCTGAATACGTGGGGGCTGACCGTGCGGTTGTATGCTTCGTCGTGGCCGACGGCGATTTCCTGCCAGCCCGAGATGGGGATGCCGAGGCGGTCGTACTCGTCGAGCAGCTCGCGCACGTAGATCAGGTGCAGGTCGCGCTCGTTGGTGATGCCGTGCTCCTTCATGTAGGCCTGTGCGATGGGGCTGCCGGTCCAGGCGCCCTTGGCTACCTCGTCGCCGCCGATGTGTATGGCGGGAATCTCAAGGCCTGCCTCGCGGTACATTTTCTGAAGTTCGGCTCCCAGATAGGTCATGAAGCGGACGGGGCCGGGGATTGCGGGGTTCATCACATTGTCGTGGAATGACTGTGCCGAAGTGTAGGCCGAAGTGTCGGCCGGGTCGATCAGGCGGTAGGTGTCGTCGCCGGTTGTGCGCAGGCGCTTCTCCATGGCCTTGATGGCGGCGCGGGCATGGCCCGGTGATTCGATTTCGGGTATGACTGTGATGCCGAGCGAGGCGGCCGTGCGCAGCATGTTGATGAATTCGTCGCGGGTGAAATATCCGTTCGAAGATCCGGCGGGGTTGTCGGGATTGCCGTCGCCGGTGAATATCTGGGCCATAAACTCGGTCTCGTCGGTGGTGTAGCCGCGGCGGCCGCCGACATCGATCAGCTCGGGCATGCCGGGGATCTCAAGGCGCCAGGCTTCGTCGTCGGCGAAGTGGAAGTGCAGCACGTTGAGGCCGTAGCGGGCCATCATGTGCAGAATGCGGTCCATCTCGGCGGGAGTCTGGTAATTGCGGGCTATGTCGATCATCAGGCCGCGGTAGGGGAAGTCGGGGCGGTCGGTGATGACTGCCGCAGGGGCGGGGCGCCCGTCGGCGAGTCCGAGAGCCTCGAGACGCCGCATGGCCAGGGGCAGGTCGGCCTCGGCGGCTTCGACGCGCATCTCGCCGTCGGCGATGACCGCACGCCAGGCGCCGGGTGTGCCCTGGTCGGCAACGTTTGTGGTGACGCGGGTCACGGGCGCGGCTTTGCCGCCGGTGAACGTGACGCTCTTATATGAAGGGATTACGTCGTAAAAGCCTGTCGGTACGGCCGCAAGTTCCTTGTTGCGGTCGAATACCTGCGGCCCGTAGGGCATGACGTCCTCGCCGCGGGGCGAAATCCACTGCGACGGGTCGGCCGTGATGTCGGCACGGGTGTATGCGACCGGCGCGGCTTTTCCGTCGCGCACGATGTGGACGCCGTCGGGTGTGTAGCAGATGCTGCGGAGGTAACCGGCGGTCTCGATGTCGACCACCACAGAGTCGGCGCCGCTGCGGAAGCGGTCGGAGTCGATGCAGTAGTAGCCGGGGACGATCTCCACCAGGGTGAAGGCCGGGTCAACCGTGCGCATTTTTCGGGCGAACTGGTTGAAGGCGAGACGGTCGAAGTCGATGTCGCCCTTGATGACGAACCGCTGTATGTAGGCGGGTTTCTGATCGGCGTCGAGGCCGTTGCCGAGAGTCGACCAGCTGACAGTTGTTTCAGCGCATACCGGAGCCGCACCTGCCGCCACGGCAAGTGCTCCGAGAGTTAAGGCTTTAGATAATTTCATGTGCTACGGTTGGATATAAGGTTGTTTATGACCTTACAAAGGTAGCAATAAAGTTTTGATTTAACCTTATCTGTCGGATTGTTTTTGACGAAAACCCGATATTTGGCTTACGGACACGGCCGTTTCTGTGACGAAACGCCGCTTTCCGCATCAGCAGTACATTGCTTCGATCTGGCGCGCGTAGCGGTTGTTGATTACGGGGCGACGCAGTTTCAGCGTGTTGGTGAGCTCGCCGTTCTCGATGGTGAACTCGCGCGGCAGCAGAGTGAATCGCTTGATCTGCTCGAAGCCGGCGAGCCCCTTCTGCAGTTTTTCGATGCGTGAGGCGAAGAACTGGCGTATCTCGGAGTTGTTGATCAGGTCGTCGACGTTCTTGAACGCTATCTTGTGGCGCCGGGCATATTCCTTTAGGGCCTCGAACGCCGGAATGATGATGGCGGTGACGTACTTGCGTCGGTCGCCGATGACGGCAACCTGCTCGATGAAGCGGTCCTCGCCCAGACGGCTCTCGATGGCCTGCGGGGCTATGTACTTGCCGTTGGAGGTCTTGAAGAGGTCCTTGATGCGCTCGGTGAGCACGATGGCGCCGCTGCCGTCGATGTAGCCGGCGTCGCCGGTGCGGAGCCAGCCGTCGGCGGTGAATGCCTTGGCCGTCTCGTCGGGGCGGTTGTAGTAACCGCGCATGACGGTGGGCGCCTTGACCTGGATCTCGTTTTCATCGCCTATGCGTACCTCGACCTCGGGGATCGGGGTGCCGACGGTGCCGAACTCGTATCCGACGGCCGGATAGCACGATACGGTGGCGGTGGTCTCGCTCAGTCCGTAGCCGATGACTATGTTGACACCGATGGTATGGAAGAATTCGACAATATTGGTCGAGAGCGGGGCGCCGGCGGTTGGGAAGATGTTGCCGCGGTCGACACCCATGGCGCGCCGGATGGCCGAGAAGATGCGGCGGTCGAAGAAGCGGTACTGCATCTCGAGCAGCATCGGTGCCTTTTTGCCAAGGCGTGTGTAGCGCAGATTGCGCTGTGCGCCTACTTTAAGCGCTTTTTTCACAAGCGCTTTCTGCAGGCCGCCGGTGCGGGCGAGTTTGTCCTGTATTGTGGCGTAGGCCTTTTCCCAGAAGCGGGGCACGGAACACATGCACGTAGGGTGAACCTGGCGCAGGGCGTCGGTGATCTCTTTGGGATTTGAGCTGATGTAGACGATGATGCCGGTGTACAGGCAGAAGTAGGTCCATGCCTTCTCGAAGATGTGGCTCATCGGCAGGAACGACAGCGAGGTGTCGTCGGGCGAGAGCATCGTCAGCCGCTCGGTGTGTATGCGGAAGCAGGCGTTGAAGCAGCTGTGGGGCAGTATGGCGCCCTTGGGTTCGCCGGTAGTGCCGGAGGTGTAGATGAGTGTGGCGATGTCGTCGGGCGACGCGGCGGCAGTGCGGGCGTCCACTTCGGCGCGGCATAAATCCGAGGCCGAAGCGCCCAGGGCCAGAAGATCGGCGAAGCGCATGGTAGTGCTGTCACCGGCATCGGGCGCCACGGAACTGTCGAAGAGTACTATCCGCTCAAGGCGCGGGCATTGGTGCGCTACGGAGCGTGCAATTTCGTACTGCTTGCGGTCGCCGACGAATATGATGCGTGCGCCGGAATCCTTAAGTATGTACGCTACCTGTTCGGGGCTGCTGGTTGAATATATCGACACGGGAACGGCCCGGTTGCGGTAACAGGCCAGGTCGGTGATGAGTATCTGGGGGCAGTTGGCCGAGAAAACGGCTATCATATCTTCGGGTATGATGCCGAGGGTCTCGAGAGCGCAGGCTGCGTGGCAGGTGTCGGTGTCGAAGTCGGCCCATGAGCGGCCGGTCCAACGTCCGGTCTGCATGTCGCGGTAGCGGTAGGCGTCGCGCCCGTCGCCGTATTTGCGGCTCTGTCGTGCAGTCAGTGTTGTCAGTATATTATTGTTCATAGGAGTTGAGACTCGTTAAAACGCGACAAAGGTAGCCCCTTTGCCTATAATAAAATAACAAAAGCGGGTGAAAAACGACGTATTGTTAACAATTATTTACACAACCGCGGCCGCGCGGTGCCGAATCTTAAGTTTTTTTACCAAACGGGGCTATTTCCGGCGGTGTTTGGCGTAGGACGACGCCAGTCGGCGGTGATACCCGCGGGCTGCATAGCCCGGGCCGTTGTATCCGCGGGCGAATGCGCTCCAGTTCTTGGCTTTCAGGGAGGGGAGCAACCCGCTGCGGGTGATAAATTCGCCGAAGAGCTCGAGCTGGTCGCGCTCGGAGCGGCTCATAAGCCTAACGAATTCCTGAGGCGAGCCGAGGCCGCAGAGCTTCCAGTTGAATCCGCCAAGCTGGAACATGCCCCAGAACGTGCCTTCGATGGCCGACAGGCTGTCGATGTCCATGGCGCGGTCGAGCCGCGCCTGCTGGGCGGCCTGCTGCGAACCGTAGCGGGCAATGTTGGGCCGGCTGAACACCACGCTGTGGCTCTTGGTGTATCGGGAGAGGTTGATGCGGTTTTTTGCGGCCATCTTCCGGAAGACGG
>CAJJQT010000038.1 GCA_905193995.1 uncultured Porphyromonadaceae bacterium
AGCCGCTGGTGCTGCCCGATACCGATTATAAAGACCTCTACAGCTACCGCCAGTGGCCCGGCGAGGACGCCATCGTGGCCGCCATGGGCGAGCTGATCGCGTTCCAGAAGACCGTGCTGCCCCATACGAATGGCAGCGTTTATGTGCCGCCCTCCAACATCCTCTCGGCTGCCGGGCGGCAGGTGCCGGGATAGATTCGGCGCCCGTCGGAGGCGTGGGGCGCCGACGAGGCGTTGAGGTCGGCGCGGGTGCAGCGACAGGGGTAGGTGAGGCCGGTGGCACGCAGTCTGGCGAGTGCGTTCTCATAGAGATGCGAGCGGCGGCTCTGCGAGTAGGGACCATGGGGACCGCGGTCGTCGAGGCCGCCCTCGTCCCAGTTGAGTCCGAGCCAGTGGAGGTCGTCCTCGATCTGTCGGGCATACTCCGTCCGCGACCGCTGGGGATCGAGATCCTCGATGCGCAGAATCCAGCGGCCGCCGGCCGATCGGGCGGCGAGCCACGAGATCAGGGCCGTGTATACGTTGCCTAGATGCATGCGTCCGGTGGGCGACGGGGCGAAGCGCCCGACGACAGGCGCGCTCACAGCGCGTGTGTTACCAGCCATACCATGTATGCGACATAAAGGGCGGTGAGCATGACGCCTTCGCCTCGGGTGATGGTGCGTCGTCCGACGAGCCAGCCGCAGATCCAGAAGAGCAGCGAGGCGCCCATGAGCGTGCCGAGGTCGACGGCGGTAACGTCGCCGAGCGGCAGAGGGCGGACGGTGGCCGCGGCGCCGAGCACGAGAAATATGTTGAACACGTTGCTGCCGATGACGTTGCCCAGGGCCATGTCGGAGTTGCCCTTGAGGGCGGCGGCGACGGAGGCGGCGAGCTCGGGCAGCGAGGTGCCGACGGCCACGATGGTGAGGCCGATCACGGCGTCGCTGACGCCCATGCCGCGGGCTATGTCGGAGGCGCCGCCCACGAAGCGGTCGCCTCCGATGATCAGTCCGGCCAGGCCGAGCACGATGAAAACAAGCGACTTGGCCAGCGGCATTTCATTGGCTGCTGGGTTGGCCGAGGGGCCGGATGCGGCCTCCGGGGCAGGGGCGGGGCGCCGGCGCGAGCGTACCAGCGTCTCGCGCATGAACAGGATGAAGAAAATCAGCAGGATGATGCCGTCGACGCGGGTTATGACGCTCAGCGGGGCGCTGTCGAGCAGTGGGCCGTTGGCCATGACGATGAGCAGCAGCGACGAGAGGATGACCAGCGGAATCTCGGTGGACATGATGCCTCGCCCGACGCTGATGGGCCTGACGATGGCGGTGATGCCCACGATGACGAGGATGTTGAAAATGTTGCTCCCCACGACGTTGCCGACGGCCAGGCCGGCCGTGTCGCGCGCGGCCGAGAGGACGCTGATGACGAGTTCGGGCGTCGAGGTGCCGAACGCCACGACTGTGAGGCCTACGATGAGGTCGGAAATGCCGATCCGGCGTGCCAGGGCGGCGGATCCGTCGGTGAGTATATTGGCTCCGACGAGAATCAGTGCCAGTCCGGCAATGAGGTATACGATTGAAAGCAGCATGACGGTCAGAATTTGGTGCAAAATTAAGCAAAATCCGCGAAGCGGCCAATTTTTATGTTCGCCGGTCCATTAATCGCGAAAAATTGCTTAACTTTGTCCCTGAGATGGAAAGACAACGTTCAGTATACCGCCGCGGGGCCGAGGATGGCCTCATTATGGGGCCTCTGATGGCCGTAACGGTGATCATGATGGGCGCCGCGGGCTATGTGCCGCTGCTGGCTCTGCCGGCTGTATTCGGTTTTATAGCCGTGCCCGTCACGGCCTACATACTGCTGTCGCGGAGTTTCCGCGAGGATGGTGGCCGGTCCACGTTCTCCGCACTATGGCTTCAGGGTATCTGCGGTTTCTTCTTCGGCGGATTGCTCATGGCCGTGGCCGTGTTCGTGGCCCTGCGCTGGGTGTGGCCCGGATATATCACCGACCAGATGCGGCTGCTGGCCGAGCTGCTGGCGCAGCAGCCCGCCGCCGAGGCCGAGCAGCTTTCGCGTCTGTTCGAGAAGTCGGTTGCCGCCGGCAATGTGCCCGCTCCCATCGACATGGCTCTCGAACTGATTTATGTGGTCGTGTTCACCGGCTCGCTGCTGTCGATGCTGCTTGCTCTGCTCATCCGTGCGCGCCGCCGGCCGGAGCCGCCGAAATTTGAAAACAAGTAATCTGTGAAATGGATATTTCAGTTGTAGTACCTTTATATAACGAGGCAGAGTCGCTGCCCGAACTGGCCGCGTGGATTGAGCGCGTGATGGCCGCCAACGGCTTCACGTACGAAGTGATTTTCGTCAACGACGGCTCGACTGACGACTCGTGGGAAGTGATCCGCAGGCTCTCGGCCGCCAATCCTTGCCTCAAGGGCGTGGCTTTCCGCCGCAACTACGGCAAGTCGCCCGCACTCAACACCGGCTTCGCCCGCGCCAAGGGCGACGTAGTCATCACCATGGACGCCGACCTGCAGGACTCGCCCGACGAGATTCCGGCCCTCTACCATATGATTGTCGACGACGGCTACGACCTCGTATCGGGCTACAAGCAGAAGCGCTACGACCCGCTGTCGAAGACGATCCCGACCAAGCTCTTCAACGCTACGGCGCGCCGCGTGACCGGCATACACAACCTCCACGACTTCAACTGCGGTCTGAAGGCCTACCGCAACAAGGTGGTCAAGCACATCGAGGTCTACGGCGACATGCACCGCTACATCCCGTACCTGGCCAAGCTGGCCGGATTCTCGAAAATCGGCGAGAAAGTCGTACACCATCAGGCACGCAAGTACGGCAAGACCAAGTTCGGTCTCGACCGCTTCGTCAACGGCTATCTCGACCTGGCCACGCTGTGGTTCACCGGCAAGTTCGGCGGCAAGCCGATGCACTTCTTCGGGCTGCTCGGCTCGCTGATGTTCATCCTCGGTTTCATAGCCGTGGCCGTGGTTGGGGGCATGAAGCTCTACAACATGCACCACGGCAACCACTACACGCTAGTGACCTCGTCGCCATATTTCTATCTGTCGCTGACGCTGATGCTGCTGGGCTCGCAGCTTTTCCTTGCCGGCTTCGTCGGCGAGCTTGTGGCCCGCAACTCGCCCCGCCGCAACGACTATGAGATCGACGAAGAGATCAACATAGGGGCCGGAAAATAAGAAATCAGAACTAAAATTAAGACAATGAGCAATCTTCAGTCATATCCCAATCTGCTGTCGCTGATGAATCAGCGCTTCTCGTGCCGCAGCTACGACCTCGGCCGTCCGGCCGACCGCGACCTTATCGGCGCCGTGATCGACGCCGCCCGCATCGCGCCCTCGGCCTGCAACCGCCAGCCATGGGAATTCCTGGTGGTCGACAGCTCCGAAGCCCGTGACATCATAGCCATGTCGTACAACCGCGACTGGATCCGCACCGCACCGGCCTACATCATAGCCCTGGGCGACCACAGCCACGCCTGGCACCGCGCCGACGGCAAAGACCACACCGACGTCGATCTGGCCATAGCCGTCGAGCACATATGCCTGGCGGCCACAGCCCTGGGCCTGGCTACCTGCTGGGTGTGTAACTTCGACCCGGCCATCATCCGCGACGGCTTCAGCCTGCCCGCCGATCTCGAGCCGGTAGCCATCATACCCATAGGCTACGCCGCACCCGACTGTCCCGTACCCGTCAAGACCCGCAAGACCGCCGACGAGATCATCCGATGGGGAAAGCTCTGACACCGCTTGCCGCAGCCCTGGTGCTTGCCGCCGGAGTAGCCTCGTGCAACACGTCGGGCTGCCTCGACAACGGCAGCGCCATTCCCCTGGCCGGTTTCTATTCGTCGGCGACCGCCGAGGGCATATCCGTCGACTCCATAGCCATAGTGGGGCTCGGCGCACCGGGCGATTCGGCCGTAGTGCGCCCCGGCTCGGCACATTCGTCGGTCTATCTGCCCATGAATCCGGCCGCGCAGTCGACCTCGTGGATCATCAGCTACAGGCAGAAGTCGCTCGACTTTCCCGAATTCAACGACACGCTGACCTTCACTTACGAATCTGTGCCTTACTTCGCGTCCGAAGAATGCGGCGCCATGTATTGTTATGATGTCACGCAGGTCGAATGTACCGGCCACCTTATTGACAGCGTGCGCATGACGTCGCGGCTCATCACCAATGCCGACATCGAGACCATAAAGATATTTTTCCGCACTGCCACTGCCGAAGGAGGGCAGCAGCCATGAGTACGGTCACTCCGCTGCTGCGCCGGACCATACGGGCCGTGGCCGTAATAGCGGCCTGCGTCATCGCCCTGGCCGCCTACGCAGCGACCGACGAGGCTGCCGCACAGCGCCGCAGCCAGCGCCGTGCCACTCCCGTGAACAACGGGGCCACCGCCACGCAGGCCGTCAACGAGACCCGCGGCGACACCTCGCGCATCAACGCTGTCCGCCGCGCAGCCTCGACACACTACCACCGCGCCGACGGCGCCATCGTATATGTCGACACCGTCACCGGTGAGGAATGGATCGACTCGGCGGCAATCCGCAAGCTGCCGCGCATGAAGTTCCCGCTGCTCACGGCCGTCAATGTCGGAGTCGACATCTGGGACCCCGTCATGCGTCTGTTCGGCCAGAAACACGGCCTTGTCGGCTTCAACGGCTCCGTGTCGCTCCACAACCGCTACTTCCCTACCGTCGAGGTCGGCCTGGGTATGGCACGAAATACGCCGTCGGACAACGACTACACATACCGGTCGCCCCTGAGCGTCTACTTCAAGATCGGCGCCGACTACAATTTCCTGTACAACTCCAATCCCGACTATCAGTTCTTTGCCGGTCTGCGCTACGGCTTCTCTCCGTTCTCGTGGGCGGTCGACAACGTGACGCTCGACTCGCCGTACTGGGGCGACGGCGTCACCTTCGATATTCCGTCGCAGCACTCGACTGCCGGCTGGGCCGAGATTGTGCTGGGCCTCCGCATCCGTCTCGGCGCCAATATCCACGCCGGCTGGCACGTGCGCTACCATTCGTTGCTCCACGAGTCGAAAAGCCGCCACGGCGAGCCGTGGTACATACCCGGCTACGGCGGCCGCGGACAGTCGATCACCGGCTCGTTCACCATATCCTACACTTTGCCGCTGAACAAAGCGCTTCCCGATGCCGTTATTGAATCAGTACCCGACGACGAGCGCCCGGACACCCTCATAGTGCCCGGGGACACGATCATCGGGCCGGGTCTTGTAATCGATTCAATAGCACAGGTATGAAGTACATCGTTATCGTAGGAGCCTCGTCGGGCGTCGGCCGCGCCGTCGCAGAGGCATTCGCGCGCGGAGGCTGGCGCGTGGGCGTCACGGCGCGTCGCGAAGAGCCCCTCCGCGAGCTCGCGGAGACCTATCCCGGCCGCATCGAATACGCCGCCTTCGATGTGGCGGCCGAAAACTCCGACCGACTCTTTCTCGACCTTGTCGAGCGCCTCGGCGGCATGGACATCATGCTATACTCGGCCGGCTGCGGATGGTACAACCCCGAACTCGACACCGCCGACGACCTCCGCACCGTGGCAACCAATGTCACCGGCTTTACCAAGATCGTCAACGCCTCGTTCGGCTACTACAGCCGCACGGCCAACGTCAGCCGCGGCCGCATTGCCGCCATCACCTCCGTGGCCGGCGTCAAGGGACTCGGCATCTCGGCCGCCTACTCGGCCTCGAAGCGCTACCAGTGGACCTATCTGCAGGCCATCGATCAGCTGGCCCACATCCGGCACGTCAACGTCGGAGTCACTGACATCCGCCCCGGCTTCATACAGACCGGGCTGCTCGACCGCGGTCCGAAGGATCTGCCGCTGACCATGTCGCTCGACTACGCCGTCGGCCTGATCGTCAAGGCCCTGCTGCGCGGGCGCCGCACCGCCGTCATCGACAGCCGCTGGGCCGCCGTCACTGCCCTCTGGCGCCTCATCCCCAACGCCCTCTGGCCCCACCTATCCGTCTTCAATCCCCCCGACAAATAGAATTATGGGCATATAGCAAAAAGCGCGGGGCGTGGGCCCTGCGCTTTTGGGGTATTCGGAAGGTGGCGATTACATGTATTTGGCAAGAGAGGTCGCGAGCTGCGCCGGATCGGTGACGCGCTCGGCGATTTCACCCTGGCGGTTGATGATGAAAGTCATCGGCAGGGCGCCTACGTTGTATTTGATCAGGGCGTCGTTGCCGTCGGTGGTCGAGTTCCACACTGCCGTCCAGGGCAGGTTGAGCGCGCGCTGGCGCCAGGAAGCCTCGTCGCCGTCGAACGAGATCTGGTAGATGTTTAGTCCCTGGTCATGGTATTTCTCCCAAAGTTCGTTGAGTACGATGTTGTAGGCAGGCGAGCTTTCGAGGTCATAGGCCGTGAAGCTCAGCAGGGTCACACCGCCGTTGGCCGCGAGTTTGGCGAGCGACTGCTTCTGCCCCCTGGCATCGTAGCGCTCGAGATCGAAGAGTCCGGTCGCCGGTACGTCGATTTCGACAGTCGTAGGGTTGAGAGCTTTGCGGGCCTCGGCAGCGCGGGCTGCGAGGTACTGCGTGCGCGGATCGTCGGGGAGCTCGGTGGCGAAGCGCTGGGCCACAGCCGTGTACAGGCGCAGGTCAAAGGGCTTGCTCAGATCGAAGAGCTGCGTGCCGCCGACGGATTTGTTGACCAGATAGTAGAGGGTGACTACAGACGGATCGCTGTGGGCGATCTTGAACAGCTCGCGCTTGGTGAGGCTGTCGGTCAGGGCGTATGCGATGCCGCGTTGGGCGATGGTGGCCTGCAGCAGGCTGTCGACTGACTGCATGCGCTGTGCCTGCATAGTGCCCGATACTTTGCCCGAGGCAAAGTCGGCGGCTTTGGCTTCGACGGTAAGGCGGTCGACGGAGTCGACGGGGAAGTAGACGCTCTTTCCGTCGAGGGTCAGACGCATTATTTCGGGATACGGAGAGGCTGTTTCGGCTATGTAGCTGAACGATCCGTCGGCCGCGGGTGCGATGGAGTCGACGACGATCCAGCGGCCGTTGTTGAAGCGTTCAAGTGCGACTTTGCCGCCGTCAAGGCCTTCTATTGTGCCTTCGACGCCCCAGCCGTCGTTTGACTGATGGCTGCAGGCGGTGGCTGCGGCAGCGACTGCGGCAGCGAGGGCGAGCCTTATGATTGTCTTCATTCTTCTTCTCTGTTTAGTGTGGTGTCAGTCAATCTGCGCGGCGATGGCGCGGGCTATTTCGGCCATGCGGTCGGCGGGAAGGTTCAGTTTCTCTTTGCGGAAGTCCATGTCGGCCTCGGTCTGCATCGGGATCAGGTGTATGTGGGCGTGCGGGACTTCGAGGCCGAGGACGGCCACGCCTACCTTGCGGCAGGGAATTGCCTTTTTCAGGCCAATGGCCACGCGGCGCGCGAAACGCTGCAGCGACTCATAGTCGGCCTCGTCGAGGTCGAAGATATAGTCGACTTCTTTCTTGGGTATGACCAGTACATGGCCCTCGGCCACCGGATTGATGTCGAGGAAAGCGAAGTTGTCGGCATCCTCGGCTACCTTGTAGCAGGGAATCTCTCCGGCTATTATGCGTGAAAAAATCGAAGCCATGGCCGCTTAGAATGAAATTTCAACGATCTCGAACTTCATCAGACCGGCGGGAGCCTTGATCTCGACTACTTCGCCGACCTTGTGGCCGAGCAGCCCTTGTGCGATGGGGGTCGACGATGCGATCTTCTTCTCCTTGAGATTTGCCTCGGAGTCGGCCACGATGGTGTATTCCATCACCATGCCGTTTTTCACGTTCTTGATCTTCACCTTGTTCAGGATCTGGACCTCTTCGGTGTTGAGTTTCGTCTCGTCCAGAATTCTGGCGTTGGCCACAAGATCCTTGAGCTGCGATATTTTCATCTCAAGCATTCCCTGAGCTTCCTTGGCGGCGTCGTATTCGGCGTTCTCCGACAGGTCGCCCTTGTCGCGGGCCTCGGCGATGGCACGTGATATTTCAGGACGCTTCACATTCTCGAGATATGCGATCTCGTCCATCTTTTTCTTGTAACCTTCTTTGGTCATGTAAGTGATAGCCATATTCTTAGCGTTTTTTTAGTTTCAAAAATGGTTTTTTGGACGACAAAATAAAAAGAAGAAACCCGAGCTGCGGATGTCCGCAAGCTGAGTCCCTGCAATTCATTGCTCTTGTTCGTACGCTGCAAAGTTAGTCAATATATTATTATGAGCGGTCGGGTGATTGGTTAATAATTGTTAAGCGATAACAAACAAGCACATTCGGGCGTTACTTAGTTATATACACGATAAAATATTATAATTACTCTCAGAATGAAAAAGTTAATACTCACATTGGTCATCGCCATCTGTTCAGTCGCGGCGCTGTCGGCCCGCGACAATTATTCCCGCGATCCGTCTATTTTGCCCCAGGCTGCGCAGAACGTCATATCAACCCAGTTCAAGGCCAAAGTCAGCATAATCAAGGTCGACAAGACCATGGGACGCGTAGATGAATACGAGGTGGTCCTGACCGACGGCACGGAGATCACATTCGACCGCAGCGGCAACTGGAAGGATATCGAGACCTCGGCCTCGACGGCGGTTCCTAAGACATTCGTTCCCAAAGGTGTGGCCGACTACGTGGCCAAGAACCACAAAGGTAGGAAAATTGTAGGTATCGAGCAGGACCGTGGCGGCTATGAAATCGAGCTCTCCGACGGCATCGACATCAAGTTCGACCGTCAGGGCAATTTCAAGCGCTACGACTGATCACGTCATTTACAATAAAAGTGCAGAGCCTCCGGCCGTCGGGCCGAAGGCTCTGTGTGATGTGAGCGTAAGCGTGTCAGCGGACGTTGATTCGCTTGGCCGACTGGGTGCCGTTGGGGTACTTGAAGACCATCTGCACGTTGCGGCCCACCATTTCAGCCATCGACTTGAATTCTGTGCCGAGCAGTTCGAGCATCTGCTTGCCGGTCATGCCGTCGATTTCGTCGGCGAAAGCCTTGGTGCTCTCGGCGCCCAACTTGACGGGATCCACCGTGAAAGTGTATTCGATCACGCCGTTATCCATCAGGCGGATATTCTGCCAGGTCATGCCGTCCATCATTTCCATCGGCACGTTTTTCTTCATCTCGGTGACGAAGACCTTGACCTCGCTGTCCGAGAGTTGGGCGGCTGCGGGCTGTGCCAGCGAGCCGACCATCATCAGGATCCCCAGAAAGGCTGCTAATATAATTCTTTTCATCTCTTGAGTGATTTAGATATGTTTATTTTTCGCAAATTTAAGCATTTGTCCGCCAATTCCCAACTTTTACCCCCGTTTTTTTAATTTAAGTGCCTGACGGGTGTCGGGGGGTCAGAAGTTGAAGTAGATGAAGGGCATGACTGATTCGGAGCGGAGCTCGATGACGCCCTGGACGACGAGGAGGAAGACGATGAGCTTCACGATCCAGGGCGACTGCACCCAGCGGATGCCCATCCGCTGCCAGAAGCCGGCGGGAAGGCAGTGTGACACGACGATGACCAGCATCAGTATCAGCCACAGCATACGCGCAGAGGCGAACGGCACGGCGTAGGCCAGGTCGAAATTTGTGACGACATTGCCGAGTACGGCCACGGCGTCGCCAAAACTCTCGGCGCGAAAAAAGACCCATAGAATCATTACGAACGTCATGGTAATCAGCCAGCTCAGCGCCTTGACGGGCCATGAGTCGCCTAACCGTCCCAGATATGGCTTCGAAGCCTTGTGGACTGCCAGACCTGCCCCGTGCATCGCTCCCCAGAAGACAAAGCGCCAGGCGGCGCCGTGCCACAGCCCACCGATTAGCATGGTGGCGAAGTTGTTGAGATACGTCCGTCCGGTGCCATGGCGGTTGCCGCCCAGCGGTATGTAGATATAGTCGCGCAGCCAGGTTGAAAGCGATATATGCCATCGTCGCCAGAAGTCGGTTAGATTCTGCGACTTATATGGGAAGTTGAAATTCTGCGCCAGGTGGAAACCCATGATCAGGGCTATGCCGATGGCCATGTCGCTGTAGCCCGAGAAGTCGCAGTAGATCTGCATCGTGTAGCCGATTATGCCCATGAGCGACTCGAATCCCGAGTAGCCTGTCGGCGACTGGAATATAAGATCGTTGTACTGCGCTATGTAATCGGCGATTATGGCTTTCTTGACAACGCCGAGCAGAATCAGCCACATGCCCGTCCACATCTGGCGGCGCGTGGCGTGGTTGCGGCGGTCGAGCTGCGGCAGGAAGTAGTCGGCACGCACTATCGGGCCGGCGACAAGAGCCGGAAAGAACGACAGGAAGAAGAAGTATTCGAGCCAGTAGCGCGTGGGGCGTACGCGGCCTTTGTATACGTCGATTATGTAGCTGACGCTCTGGAAGGTATAGAACGAAATGCCGACCGGCAGTATAAGTTCGAGCGGCTGAAAATTGCCGCCAACCAGAGCGTTGATGTTCCACAGAAAGAAGTTGGCGTACTTGAAGTAGCCCAGGATGCCCAGCGAGGTCATCAGCGACGCCGCCACGCACCAGCGTCGCGCGGCACGTGAGCGAAGCTGCACGAGCAGCCGCGACAGGCACCAGTCGACTATCGAGGTGCCGATCAGAAGCACCATGAACCAGCCGCTCGACTTGTAGTAGAAATAGAGGCTGAACAGCGACACGAACACGAGCATCTGCCAGCGGCGCCCGCGTACAAGGGCGTATATGGGTATGAAGACAAGGAAGAGCGCCCAGAACGTGCCGCTCGAGAAGAGCATGGGCTCCCCGGGTATGAATTTTAGAAATTCGGCCGCGTTTTGGGCAATGTCTGTCCAGCACATGGCGTCACTGTTCGTTGGGTTGGTGGATGAATATGCGCTTGGGCGATGCCGTGTTCATCGGCGGAAGGTCGAGCACGAACGGAGTAGGGCAGTTGTCGCCCATCCAACGCACCACCGAATCCATCCACAGCACAGCCGACGAGCGCGTGGGGTGGGCGCCGTCCTTGGCTCGGTCGAAGTGCATGCCGTCGCTGAGGAAGAAGCATCCGCGGCCCGTGTTGGCGCGCACCAGGTCATTGATGCCGGTGTCGGGCTTCCAGTTGGGAGGACCTATCCACAGGTAAGGAGTGTCGCCGAGTTCGGAGAGGATTGCCTTGACGTATTTGTCGCGCTTGGTTTTGATATCCTTGACAAACAGCTCGTTGGCGCCCAGGCTGATGAATA
>CAJJQT010000039.1 GCA_905193995.1 uncultured Porphyromonadaceae bacterium
TGCTTTCGAAGAAACCGGTGGTGTCGTTGATGGTCTGGGGTTCGCCGTGCTTGATTGTGCCCATGTTGCGGTCGCCGCCGGTCCACGAGCCGTGGCCGGGGTTGATGTAAACGCGCAGTTCGGAAGCTTCCTTGGCGCAGAGCGAAGCCGGAGCCATGACTAAGGCGCAGGCTGCAGCTGCGATGATATGATTGAATTTCATGGCATCAGTTGTTTACGTTAATGATGTAGAAATGTCCGTCGAGGGTCGAGAAGCCGATCTTGCCTTCGGATACGGACGGATAGAGGGCCACGTAGCTGCTGTCGGTGAGCTTCTGGGCGACAGATCCGTCGGCCTTTTTGGCGATAAGCTCCGAGGTGGTGATGACGTCGCCGTCGGTGCGGTCGTGCATACCGACGATGATGTTGTTGTCGTACCAGCGGGCGGCGCGGATCCATCCGAGCTTGCGGATGTCGGATCCGTCGGTGCGGCAGGTGTAGCAGCCGAGTCCGGCGGCATAGAAGCAGATGCGCGAGCCGTCGGGTGAAAGGCTGGGCCAGAGATAGCTCATGCCCTCGGTTCCGAGGGGCGAAAGCACGCGGGTGCGGCCGTTTTCGGTGATGCAGAGCTGGCCGCGGTCAATGGAAAGGACAGGACGGCTGACGTCGGCTTTGCCGGCTGCCGAACCTACGCTGCGGGCGTGCATGCGGCGTCCGTCGACAGCACATACGGCGTTACCGTCGATGACTACGCCGCCGAGGTCGCGCGTGGGTGCGAAAATTTCGGAAATGCGTCCGGTCGAAGCATCGAAGCTTTTGACAGAAACGCGTCGCAGATGATCGTCGCCATAATTCACTTCATTGAAAATCAGATTGCGGCTGTCGGGCATAAAAGCGAGGTCGAGGGCTATGCCCGAGTCGGACACGTGCGTGACGTCGCCGGTCGAGAGTTCGGCCAGCGCGAGCGCTCCGGAGCGGTAATCGGTAAAAGCGACTTTTGTCCCGTCGGGACTCAATACAGCCTGCTCAACAGCAGTGCCTTCGGGCAGCGCGACCCGGGTAATCGACCCGATGTCGAAAAGCTGCGCTCTTGCGGCCACGAAGCATAGGAATGCGGCGGCCGTCAGCAATACTTTTTTCATGTTTTTTAGATTTGGAAAAATTAGAAAAAATTTGGTTATAGGATTAAAATCAGTTGCAAAAATATTGTAAATTCCGACACGTTGTTATCGTAAATGTGCTAAATTTTGTTAATTCACGAGGAGGGCGGTTCAATAAATATGCCGGTCGGTGTAATTGGCGGAATTTTTTTGCAGGGATGAGGAAATTTGTGTAATTTAGCGCACTGAGCGACTGTGTCGCCCTACGGATACCATGAAGCGATATATATCCTGTTTGCTGTTGCTGCTGCTTGTCTCGTGCGGCGGGTCGGAGTCCAAAAGCGATTCCGATCTGCAGCGGCTCTATGATGAACTCGATGCCGAGATCGGGCGCAGCGGCGATTATGAGCGGGCCAAGGAGGAGCGCATCGGAGATCTGAGGCGCACCCTCGCGTCGGCGCGCGACGAATCGGCGCGCACGCAGGCCATAGCGTCGCTGATCAGTGAATACGAAGCGTTCAACGCCGACTCGGCACTGTACTATGTTTGCCTGAATCTAAGCCGGCCGGCCGTGCGTCGGCAGCCGGGGCTTTACACGTCGATGCTCATCAAGGAGGCTGACGTACTGGCCCACGCCGGCCTGTTCACCGACGCGCTGGAGATCATGCAGTCGATTCCGCGCGATTCGGTCGGCGATGAGGTGGTGGAGAGCTATTATGCGACGTATTGCGCCACCTACCAGTATCTCAGCGAGTATGCCAACGAGCATGAGACCGGCCGCGGATACGAGGATATGCGGGCGCTGTACTCGGATTCGCTCGAAAGTGTGGTGCCCGACAGTTCGTTCAACCATCAGGTCTACGTGCTGGCCGAGATGGCCCGCGACGGCGATACGGGCCCGGCAATCGCGGCCCTGACCAAGTATCTCGGCCGATTCGAGTCGGGTATGCGCGAGTATTCGATCATAGCCTCCACGCTGGCCTACATACACAAGACGGCCGGTAATACCGACGACTACAAACGCTACCTGGTGCTGAGCGCCATCAGCGACGTGCGCGGGGCCGTGAAGGAGAATATGTCGTTTCGCGAGGTGGCCACGGTGATGTTCGAGGACGGCGACGTGGAGCGTGCCAACCTTTATCTGAAGAAGAGTTTTGCCGACGCCAACTTCTATTCGGCGCTGATGCGCAACGTGCAGTCCGGCAAGATGCTGCCCGTCATCGACGAGGCATATCAGATGCGTCAGGACGAGCTGACCGCCAGGCTGCGCACGTCGGTGTGGGTGTCGAGTGTGCTGTCGGTAGTGCTGATAATCACCATACTTTTCATCCTTAAGCAGTTCGGAAGTCTCCGCAGAGCCAATGCCCGTGTGCGGAGCGCTAACGGCGAGCTGATGGAGATGTCGCGCGAGCTCAAGCAGGCCAATGACGATCTGGCGGCGCGCAATGCCGAGCTGCGCGAATACAACCGTACCAAGGAGCAGTACGCGGGCCTGTTCATGGAATACTGCTCGACGGCGATATCGACGCTTCAGCACTACCAGCAGTCGCTGCGCGTACTTGTGGCGCAGGGCGGCAACCGCGCCGGATTGCTGAAGAAGCTCGAGACGTCGGAAATCTCCGACCAGCTGCTGCGCAACTTCTACAAGCAGTTCGACGAGGCGATACTGAACATCTACCCCTCGTTTGTCGGGAAATTCAACGCTCTGCTGCGTCCCGACGAGCAGATCATGCTCAAGTCGGGAGAGTTGCTCAACACCGAGCTGCGGCTGTATGCGCTGATCCGCCTTGGCATCGACGACAGCGCCAAGCTGGCCGAATTCCTGCGGTGTTCGATATCGACCGTGTACACCTACCGGTCGAAGATGCGGCGGCGCGCGCTCGATCCCAACGGATTTGAAGAATCTGTTAGAAATATGGCTTGAAACCGCGTTGCGGAGTGGATGGACCGCACGGAAATCCGATTGAGTGAATATTGATTTTTTAGATTTGTTAACTAAGCGATTGGGTTGACAGCCAGTGGTTTGTATGGTTGTATGGTTTTGATTTTTGTTTGAGAGACTTGAAATCGGGTCGAAAGTTGGAGACCTTTGCAAAAAAATGGCGGCAGAGCGCCATGCATGTCCGTGAAACACATAATCAAAATCTTAAATCATACACTAATGAAACAAAAATTATGGAATTACCGAGCGATAGCCCTGGCATGGCTGTGGGCTGTGGCTCTGATGGCTGTGCCGGCGGTGTCGGCTCAGACATTGACTGTGTCGGGTACGGTCACCGACCCGACGGGCGAGGTGCTGATCGGCGTCAGCGTCTCGGTCAAGGGCGAACAGCAGCACGCCGTGGCGACCGACTTCGACGGCAACTACACACTCGAAGCCGTGCCGGCCGGCGGCACGCTGGTATTCAGCTACGTCGGCTTCAAGGCAGTCGAGGAGCCGGTCGGCGGCCGCTCGAAAATCAATGTGACCATGACCGAGGACAATGAGCTGCTCGACGAAGTCGTGGTCGTGGGCTACGGGTCGCTGAGCCGCAAGGAGCTGTCGAGCTCGATCGTGCAGGTCAACCGCGATGACTTTCAGCGCGGCGCCATGAACAGCCCGATGGAAATGCTTACAGGCAAAGTCGCCGGCCTCAACGTGTCGAGCACGGCGTCGGCCAACCCGAACGCGGGCGCCGATCTGCAGGTGCGCGGCGCTACGTCGCTCAGCGCCGGCAACGGTCCGCTGATCGTGATCGACGGCGTGGCCGGCGGCGATATCCGCACGCTTGCCCCGCAGGACATCGAGTCGATGTCGGTGCTGAAGGACGCTGCGTCGGCCGCCATCTACGGTTCGCGCGGTGCCAACGGCGTGATCCTGATCACCACCAAAAAGGGTACAGGCGAACCCGGGCTGCCCGTTATCACATTTGACTCGTACGGCGCGTTGGCTTTCGCCCGCAACAAGCCCGAGGTGCTCTCGCCCTATGAGTGGCGCCTGGCACGCCGCGGCAACGATTACGGCGCCAGCACCGACTGGTACGACCTGATCACGCGCGACTACGCCTACGACACGAACCAGTATCTGTCGATCGACGGCTCGCTGGCCAACGGCGGCTACTACACCGCGTCGGCCAACTGGAAGAAGGCCAACGGTCTCGACATCGTCAGCCGCCGCGAGGAATTCGGCGGCCGCGCCGCCGTATCGGCCAACGCGCTCGACAGCCACCTGCGCTTCACTGCCTCGATCAATGCCCGAAAGGTTAAGGAGAACTGGGGCGACGACGGCATGTTCGACACCGCCCTGGGCATGAACCCGACCATCCCGGTCTACAACACCGACGGATCGTACTATCAGCCCACGTCGCCGACCGATGTGAAAAATCCCGTGCAGCAGCTGCGCGTGAACACCTCGCGCGGCAACCGCACCTACCTGCTGGGCACCGGCGACGTGAAGTACAATATCTGGAACAACGAGCATCACAGCGTCAGCACCACGCTGTCGTACTCGTACAACTACAACGACCTCAAGAGCGACTACTACACACCGACCACCTCGGGCGAATCGTACTGGGGCGGCTATGCCGGACGTGCGTCGCAGCAGTATCAGAAATGGTGGACCAACCGCGTGGAATGGCTCGCCAACTACGGCTTCCAGAACGGCGACAACGACGTGAAAGTCGTGGCCGGCTACTCGTTCGAGCGCTCTAACTGGGAGCAGATGTTCATGCAGAACAACGACTTTACCTTCGACAAGCCGCTGTGGAACGGCATCGGCTCCGGTTCGTGGCTCGGCGACGGCAAAGCCCAGATGTACGGCGGCAAGAGTCAGTCGACGCTGATCGGCTTCTTCGGCCGCGTCAACTACTCATGGCGTGGCATGATCATAGCCTCGGCCTCGATCCGCCACGAAGGCTCGACCAAGTTCGGCGCCGACAAGATGTGGGGTTCGTTCCCGGCCGCGTCTGTCGCATGGGAGATGGCCAAGGCTCCGTTCCTGGCGGACTATGTGCAGACCGTCCAGAGCCTCAAGCCCCGCTTCTCCTACGGCGTGACGGGCCGCAGCGATTTCGACGCCTACCGCTCGCTCGCCACATATTCGCCCAACGGCACGTATCTGATCGACGGCCAGTGGGTCACCGGCTACCGTCCGTCGAACAACGCAAATCCCGAACTTGGCTGGGAAAAACTGACCAGCGCCAACTACGGCATCGACTTCATGTTCTTCAACCGTATCTACGGCTCGATCGAATACTTCGATCGCCGTTCGCAGGACCTGCTCTACAACTACACGGCTCCGCAGCCTCCCTATGTCTATCCCGACATTCTCGTGAACGTCGGCACGACCAAAAACACCGGCATCGAGCTGGCGCTCACCGCCGACGCGGTAGTCAACCGGCCAGTGACCTGGACAACCGGCATCAACTACTCCTACGGCACGACAAAGCTGACCAAGCTGTCCAACAGCATCTACCAGGCCTCGTACCTCGATCTGTATCAGAAGCCCGGCGTAGGCACGAGCGAATATTTCTTCCGCGTCGAGGAAGGCGGCCGCATCGGTCAGTTCTACGGCTATGAGTACGCCGGTGTCGACGAGAACCACAATATGCTGGTCTATACCGCCGCCGGCGATAAAGTGCCTGCCGCGGCAGCCGACCCCAACGACAAGCGCTATATCGGCGACGGCGCGCCCAAGCACTTCCTGACATGGAGCAACACCGTGAAGTGGAAGAACTTCGACCTGAGCCTGATGTTCACCGGCGCGTTCGACTTCCAGATCTTCAACATGCGCAAGTACGGCATGGGCCTCCGCGGCAGCGGTAGCGACAACGTGCTGCGCAGCACCTATCTCAAGGACCGCGACGTATGGTCGGGTGGCGGCGTCATCTCGTCGTACTTCCTCGAGCGCGGCGACTACTTCAAGCTCGAGAACGTGACTCTGGGCTACACCGTGCCGCTCAAGAACCGCCGCCTGCTCGATTCGCTGCGAGTGTATCTGTCGGCCCGCAACCTGTTCACCATCACCGGCTATTCGGGCACCGATCCGTCGGCCGTCACCTCCACGGGCATTACTCCCGGCATCGACGTCTCGTCGGCCTATCCGACGGCCACTCAGCTCACTCTCGGTGTGACCGTACGTTTCCGCTAACCTTCAATCATTCGATACAATGAAAATCAAAAGACATATATTCGGTCTGCTTGCAGCGACCGCCCTGGCCGCAGGCACGTGGTCGTGCACGGATCTCGACGAAGTGACCTTCGACCGCATCGACGCCTCGACCTACTATCAGGACGAAAGCTCCGTCAAGGGAGCCGTGGCCTCAATCTATGCCAGTGCCGCCAGCGGCTTTCTGGAATACTTCTGGTATCTGAACGAATTTCCCGCCGACCAGATCGCATGGCGCACATGGAACGGCGGCGCGTGGGGCTACGACGAGGCCGCCAAGTTCGTGCTCTCGAGCCAGACCTGGAATTCCGAATCGGTGATCATACGTCAGGCATGGGAACACGCCTGGGAGACGGTAGGTCTGTGCAACACGCTCATCAACGACCTCGAACAGCTCAATCCGGCAGCGCTGGCCATGACCGACGTGCAGCTCAGATCATATATCGCCGAAGTACGCACCATGCGTGCCTGGGCCTATTACAACAACTTCGAGCTCTGGGGCGGCGCTCTGCCCCTGAACGTGTCGGTAGGCGGTGACATCCCCGGCTCGGCCGATCCCGACTTCAACAAGGGCTGCGAGGTGATCTGGAACTTCATCGCCGACGAGCTCGACGGCTGCTATGCCGACCTGACCGCCGAGGACGGCTCAAGCGCCACGCGCAACCGCATGAACCAGGGCATGAACCGCATGCTGAAGATGCGCCTGCTGCTCAACTCGCAGCTCTTCACGGGCGTCGACCGCTACAGCGAGTGCGCGACGCTGTGCCAGGAAATCATCGACGGCAAGTACGGCACATACAACCTGGCATCGGACTACCGCACCATCTACAGCGTGGGCAACGCCAACTGTCCCGAAGTGGTGTTCGCCTTCGCCATGGAGGCCGGCCGAATGACCAACAACAACCGCAATACCCCCTTCCTGCCCTACAACTACGGAGACATCCTCGGCGGCGCATGGAGCCAGTCGGGCTGGAACTGCACCTGCCTCGTACCGTCGAAGGACAACACCGGCACACTCGTGCCCAACGCCGGCAGCGAAGGTGCCAAGAGCTTCCTGTTCGACTACGGCGACAAGCTGGGCGCTCCCTTCGACCGCATGAATGACAAGGATATCCGCAAGCAGCCCTTCAAGTGCGACGCCGCAGGCAACTGGCAGGGAATTTTCGCCATGGGCGCCCAGACCAACTATCTGACAGGCGAGCCTGTGCTGGCCGACGCCGACCTGCAGGACAAGCCGCTGATCTACGTCGACCAGGTAGGCACCTTCCTCAACCTGGGGCGCCAGCTCGAACCCGTCATGAGCCCACGCTGGGGACAGACCAATTCGGGCTTCCGCGTGCTGCGCTACCCGGTCTACCCCTCGTCGGCCGGTCTTGACTGGCGCGACGCCGGCCAGGTCGAATTCCGCCTCGCCGAAGTCTACTACACCCTGGCCGAGTGCCGCCTGCGCGCCGGCAGCGCCGATGCCGCCCGCCAGCTCGTCAACGAAGTGCGCCAGCGCTACTATGCCCCCGGCGATGCCGCCGAGATCGAAAAGCCCGGCCCCGGCTTCGACAGCTTCGATGCCGACTGGATGCTGAGCGAGTGGGGGCTCGAGTTCCTCGACGAGGGGCGCCGCCGCCGCACCGACCTGCGCCGCTTCGACAAGTTCACCCAGGGCCAGTGGTGGTTCTTCGGCCGCGCCACCGAGACCGACCGCGAGCTCCCCGCCAGGCGCGACCGCCGCTACGAGTGGTATCCGCTGCCCCAGGTGGCCCTGATGGTCAATCCGGGCCTGGTTCAGAATCCCAACTATTAATCATATCACAGACGAACTATCATGAAGAAATTCAATATATTCAGCGTCCTGCTGATGATGCTCCTGCCCCTGCTTGGCGGCTGCTCCAAGGATGAGATAATATTCGACAGCGAGCTGCCGCGGTTCGAGCTCCGGCCGGGCTATCAGCTGCTCGAAGTCATCGTGCCGCAGGGTACGCTTGCCTCCGACAAGATCTACATCGTAGGCGAATTCAACGGCGGCATGGACGCCGTGGGTGATCCGCGCTGGCAGCTCGAAAAGGCCCCCGACACCGACGTCAAGTGGGGCGTATACCTCAATCCGGCCGACTTCGTCGCCGGCAAGACCCTGGCCGACGGCTACACCTTCGTGTCGGTGGAGCAGGGCGAGGAGCGCTCGCTCGAGAACACACCCGTGACTCACCGCGAGGCTCCGGCCGTCGGAGGCCGCATCAACGTGCTGGTCTACCGCTGGGCCGACTACTTCAACAAGCCCGCCGATCCCGACGAGATCGTCCACGACGGCTATGTGATCTACGTGGTCGACAATTCGGGCTACGACGAGCTGGCGATGTACGCCTGGGGCGACGCCGAGGCATTCGGCGGATGGCCCGGAATCAAGCCCACCGGCAAGGTCGAGATCGACGGCGTCACCTACAAGTACTTCGATACCGGCGCCGCCAACGAGGGCCTGAACCTCAATCTGATCTTCAACAACAACAACGGCGGCAAGCAGCTGCCCGACTACAACGTGACGCTCAACCAGGACTTCTACCTCGAGCTGACGCCCGACGCCGTCAACGAGTTCGACCCGTCGAACGTGGTGACGCACGACGGATACGCGGTGTTCGTGGTCAACAATTCGGGCTGGGAGGAACTCTACCTCTACATGTGGGGTTCCGTCAATGACCTCAACGGCGCATGGCCCGGTATGAGTCCGACAGGCACGCAGGTGATTAACGGCGTGACCTACACTTACTTCGACCTCGGCGCGGCCAACTGCGACGCCGGACTCGAAGAGCATGTGATACTCAACAACGGCAACGGCAAGCAGATCGACGATGTCGTGGTCTTCAGCCTCGACCGCGACGTTTACGTCGAACTCACCGCCTCGTCGGCCAAGGAAATCGATCCGGTCACCTACGTGCCATCGGCTCCCGATCCGGACCCCGACCCGACTCCGACACCTGCCGCAACTTATAAGATCTACATCCAGAATCTCACGGGCTGGGCCGACTTCTACGTCTATGCCTGGGGCGACAAGGAAATCTTCGGCGGCTGGCCAGGTGCCGCGTCGGCCGTGACCGAGACCATCGGCGGCATCACCTTCACGGTATTCACCGTCGAAGGCAGCGGCGAGACCGAGAACCTGATCTTCAACGATAATGCGGGCAAGCAGTACGACGCCGCTGCCATCACTCTCGACAAGGACTATTACATCGTGGCAAATCCGGACGGTGCCGCGGTCATCGACCGCCCGGCAGCCTCGCATAAGATCTATATCGACGACCGCACCGGCTGGCCCGCGCTCTACGTCTACGCCTGGGGCGATCAGGAAGTGTTCGGCGGCTGGCCCGGCGTCAGGGCCGAGGCTACAGCCACGGTCGACGGCGTCACCTACAAGGTACTGACCGTCGATGCTGACGGCGTGACCGAAAATCTGATCTTCAACGACAACGCCGGCCGCCAGTACGACGCCGTGTCGCTCAAGATCGACCGCGACTATACCGTAATTGCCCTTCCCGACAAGGCTGAAATCAAAGAGTAAACGATCATGAAGAAAATTCTTAAGGCAACTGCCGCCCTGCTGGCGGCGATATCGGCATCCTGCACGTCGTATGAGATCGACATGCCCGAAAATCCGGCTCCCCCGGCCGAAGGCCCCGAAGTGCCCGTGAATGTCATCTACGAGGCAAATCCGCGCTTCTTCGGCGAGGATGGCTGCCTCGGCAAGCTGACGGCCCGGGTCCCCGCCATCTCCGAGATGGGCTGCGACATACTGTGGGTAATGCCCGTCTGCACTCCCGGCGAGCTCAAGGCTATCGGATCGCCATACTGCATCCGCGACTTCAAGCAGATCAATCCCCGCTACGGCACCATGGCCGATTTCAAGGCGCTGGTCGCCGCGGCTCACGCACAGGGCATGAAAGTGGTGCTCGACTGGATCGCCAACCACACTTCGTGGGACAATCCGTGGATCACCTCGCACCCCGACCGCTATAAGAAGGATGGCGCGGGCAACATCGTGAGTCCCGACAACTGGCCCGATGTGGCTCAGCTTGACTATAACAACCCCGTGACAGCCGAAGCCATGGAGGATGCCATGACCTACTGGGTGACCGAGGGCGGTGTCGACGGATTCCGCTGCGACTTCGCCGAGGGTGTGCCTCACGAATTCTGGGCAAAGGTCATCGCCGATCTGCGCGCCGCACGCCCCGGCCTGATCATGATCGCCGAAGCTTCCGACTACAGTTTCTACGACGACGGCTTCGACATGATCTACGACTGGAACTCGTCGCGGGCCATATCGGCCGCATTCCAGGGAGGCAAGGCGTCCGAAGTGGTCACCGAGGCTGCCGACGCACTCGCCAAGGTGCCTGAGGGCAAGTCGATCCTGCGCTATGTATTCAACCACGACGTAGCCGCCGAGAACAGCATCGACCGTATGTACGGCTCCGTTGACGCGATCCCGGCCGCATACGTGCTGGCGGCGATGCTCAACGGCACGCCCATGATCTACTCGTCGATGGACGTAGAGGGCCTGAGCGGCCGGCTGTCGTTCTTCGACTACCGCACGCTCGATTTCTCGGCTAAGCTGACGGCCGAATACCGCGCCGTCAACGACGCCTTCATCCGCTCGGCAGAGGTCCGCCGCGGCGAACTCGCCGGATATTCTACTTCGTCGGTCGTATGCTTCACGCGCTCGATTCCGGGCCGCAGCATGCTCGTGGCGGCCGCGTAGACATGCGCCTCCGTGGCGACAGCCGCGCGT
>CAJJQT010000040.1 GCA_905193995.1 uncultured Porphyromonadaceae bacterium
AGTAAACTGTAAACTTAACGGACCCTTATCTGTCAACCATTTTTAGGAAAAGACACATTACTCCCCTACCATAACAATCTTTAACAACTTTTAACGAATGGGGGGGGTAATTTTGCACCTTTTTCGTACCTTTGCAGCGATAATATCCAATAAGAATCACTCTCCGCGATGGTCAAGTTGCGATTACGCCAAATATTTAAGCAAAAGCACGTTACGCAAACCGTAATTGCCAAGCGGCTCGGCGTGTCGACCATGACCGTCTCAGGCTGGACAACCGGACGCCACTTCCCGTCGATCGAGACCCTCGACCGGATTTCCGAAATGCTCGACGTCCCCATAACCGAGTTCTTTGATACCGCGCCCCGCGGCGAAATTACCCTGCAACTCAACGTCGGCGACCGTTTCATCACCATCACCCCCGAAATGCTCCGCAACGTCTCCGACACGACTACCGACCCGCCCCGCGGTCGCCGCTCGCCCAAATGCCGGAAATCTATAAGACCGAAAGAACAGCAATAAATCAATCTAATCAACCTAAATAATCAACCAAAACAAAAAATCAATCATCGTATGAAAAAAGTTCTACTTCTTTTGATGGCGATCATTGTCGGCACCGGATTCCTATCCGCCCAAGACCCGCTGTACACCGTCCTGTTCGGATCTCAATACAATAGTGGTAAAATATCAGGATATACGGACACCTGGACCGTAAAGATTTCAAACTCCACTGACGATAAGACTGTAACAATCGTAAACTTCAACAACAATAATAATGGATGGAGTTACATAAAATGTGGCCGCAAAAACAACGCCTCAGTTGCAACAATCACCACGACCGACGCTGTAAACGTACCTCTCGAAAAAGTAGTTCTTACAATAGATGCTCTCACGGTATCAAAAGTAAATAGCATCAAACTCCTTACAAGTACAACAAATAATTTTACTAATCCTTTAGAAACAGTTGACTGCACGCCTGCAAAAGGAGACATAACTTTCAATATCACTAAACAAGAGACTAACCTATACTATCAGCTTACGTTTGACTGTGCTTCCGGCACATCAAATGGTTTAGTTCAGGTTTCGAAAATACAGTATTTTGCCGGCGAGGTCGGCCCTGCTAAAACGCCCTCAGAAATAACTTTCCCTGAGGCAACTTACACCGCTTACTTAGGCAAAGAATTCACCGCTCCTGCAGCTACCAAAGTCGCAGGTGACGGCGCGATCACTTACGCTTCAGAGAATGAAGCAGTAGCTACCGTCAATGCCGAAACGGGCGCTGTTACTCTCGTAGCCGGGGGTACCACAAAGATAACGGCCACCATCGCCGCGACTGAAACTTACGCCAAAGCCACCGCAAGCTACACACTCACTGTTGTAGACATTGACGACCCGCTCGTTTACAGTTCAGCTTTGGGCGAAGACTTCACGTTTGAGCAGACCGAATCATATCCCTGGACGCATGATAATCAATATGGTTTGAAAGGCACCGGATACATATCAGGTAAGGTTCAAGTTTGTGATGCTATCGCTGCTTCACCCGAAATTGACCTCACCATGATTTCTGGAGCTATGCTCACTTTTGACGAAGCATTCAACAATTATAAGCTCAACAACACCATGATTGATGTTGCCGACTTTGATGGTTATGCTTATATCGTTGTGAAAGAAGAAGGCGGTGAGTGGGTTGTACTGGCCAAGCCGACCTCTCCGGCCTCATTCAGCTGGACATTCTTTGCCAACGATCCCGTTGATCTGTCGGCTTACAAAGGCAAGAAGATCCAGATCGGCTTCCGCTACGTGTCCACAACGTCTGTTGCCGGTACATGGGAAATCAAAAACATCAAGGTTGAAGGCAAGTTTACAGTACCCGTACCTGTCTGCCAGAACTGGCGCGACAATCTGCAGCCGGGCGATGAAATAGTCTGGACAGTTCCCGAAATTGAAGGTCTGGAACTCCACGTACGCACGATGCAAAACATCTTCGAGACCACAGATGCCTTAGCAGCACAAGCAGCTGAAGAAATCCCCGAGGGCTGGACAATCGACGGCTATACCGCTACGTACACCGTACCTGCATCGCTGGAGAGTCTTCCCGGCTATCAAGTATATGCCACCTACAACGGCGTACTCGAAGGCGAAGCCAGCAACCTTAGCATCGGCGCCAACGGCAATACAAGCGGCGTCGCAGACCTCGAAGTTGTTGAGGAGGCCGAGGTTGAGTTCTTCAACCTGCAGGGCGTTCGCGTCGAAGGTGAACTGACTCCGGGCCTCTACATCCGCCGCCAGGGCAACCAGGCCACGAAGGTCATCGTGAAATGAAGACAGAAGAACAGAAGATAAAAAAGTAACAAAAGTATTTTCTGAGAGCATAATTGGCTGCGCGGGGCATCGCTCCGCGCAGCTTTTTTATGGAGTGAAGACGTCCTCGTCTTCACAGCGAGCTGCCCGGGAGTACTTCTGATATCTGCTGTGAAGGCGTGGACGCCTTCACTCCTTTCCATCCGGAGGCGGACGCCAATGCATTGCGCATTACGCATTGTGCATTACGCATTGTGCATTCTTAATTTTTAATTTCCGGCGGGTCGCGCGGCCGGAGCGAGCGGGAGGGTGGCGCGGACGCTGTCGCGGTCGATGCGGCGGACGCGGAAGCGGGCGGCTGTGTCAGCCGGATGGGTAGCCTGATGCTCGAGGCGCGACTGCTTCACGGCGGGCATCTCGTCGACGGCGGCGGGGAGCCCCGGAGGTGTGTCGGGCAGTTCGGAGGTGATGTGGCCCCGCTCGGCGGTGATCTTGCAGCGCCGGACGGGCGCGCCGGTCTGGACTGCGAAGAGGGCCGGACGGCGGGTGTCGGCCAGGCGACTCTTGAGCAGCGTCAGATGGTAGGTAGCGGGCAGCCCGACGGTGTCGGGGAGGTTCGGGAAGATGAGTACGGTGCCCTTGGCACAGGTGTCGGCATCGGCGGCGCTGCTGAGGCGGCGCAGGCGGTCGCCGGTGTAGTAGTTGATGCAGTAGGCGTTGGCGGCGTACTTGTCGGGGCCGACAACATAGATGGGACTGCGGCCGGCGATAGCCTCGAGCATGGCAGCCTCGGGTTTGTCGGAGAGGGGATTGACCGTCGCGGGCATGATGGCGCCGCCGTAGGCCACGAGGATGGCCCAGGTGATGATGCAGGCGCCGTGAATGTCGGTCTCGCGGCGGCGCCGCGCAAACCAGCCAATGGCCACGACGAGCGGCACGGCCAGGATGGCGTAGGACCACCAGCCGGCGGCCTCGAAAGTGAAGCCCGGCAACGGGTAGAACATAGAGCCGACCGCGGCCAGAGGAGGCGCAATGGCTATGAAGGCAATGATACGGGTATAGGCGAGGTTGATGCGCGTATCGGAGAGCGATTCGGCCATCGAGGCCACTGCATAGGCCAGGAAGGGATAGATCGGCAGCAGATAGACGCTGCGCTTGCTGGCCGGGATGCAGTAGAAGACGGTGACGGTGACGATGACCGTAAGGGCGAGCCGGCCCGCAGGCTTGAGCGGCTGCGACATGAGGTGGCGGAAGGCGCCGACGGCCATGACGGCCAGCAGCGTCCACGGCAGCATGCCGATGACGACGGTGACGAAATTGTACCAGAACGGCTTGACGTGCGACTCATAGGGCATCGTGCCGGTGAGGCGCTGGAAATTCTCCTCCCACACGAGCGACAGGAAGCCCGAGCCGCCCTCCTGCCAGGCGTAGTAGTACCACACGGCCGGGATGACACAGGCCACGAGCGAGAGAGCCAGCATGCGACCCAGCGTGCCGAGGAAGCGCTCGCCGCTGAACAGGAAGTAGATGCCCATGACGAAGCAGGGCAGCAGGGCGCCGACCGGCCCCTTGGTGAGCACGGCGCAGGTGAGCAGCAGCGTGGCCGCCAGGTAGCGCCAGAAGTTGTCGTGACCGCGGTTGGCGTTGATATTGTACAGGACATACATGGCGCCGACCATGCAGGCTGTCAGCACCATGTCGACGCGGCAGGCCGCAGCGGCGCGGTAGAACTCGACCGATGTGGCCAGAATGAGGGCCATGCACACGGCGAAGCGGTCGCCGCGCACGCGGCGCGCCCACCGGTAGCTGCCCATGACCAGGGCGATGGCCGCCAGAGCCGAAGGCAGGCGCGAGACGAACTCGTTGACCTCGCCGCCGTTGAAGACCTTTGCGAAAACGGCTATGAGCCAGGCCAGAAAGGGCGGTTTGAACGGAATGTCGGCGCCGCACGACACGGGCAGGATCCAGTCGCCCGACTGGAGCATCGACATGGCCACGATGGCTTCGCGGGGCTCCCCCTTGGAGTAGAAGAGGCTCTCGCCGAGCCACGGAATCCAGAGGATGACGAGACCTACGAAAAGCACGAGGCCGGGGCTGAAGTACACCGATCGTTTCATAGGAGGCAAAGGTAGCTAAATATTTTGAATTTTTTTAGAATTCAAAAGGATTTTTGCCACACCTTACCGCTCGCAGTGCGTCTGGGTCTCGATCAGATACTTGATCAGGGCGTCGTTGGCGCAGAGTATCGACTCGAGCCCGCGGGCATAGACCGTGTAGTCGTCGATATGGCGCCGCGCTACGCCCGACTCCTCGGCGGCGGCGATGATGGCGGGCGCCACGGTCGTCAGCAGACGCTTGTCGAAAGGCTTCGGCAGGATGTAGCGGCGCCCGAAGTGGAGGTCGGGCTCGCCGTAGGCTGCGGCGAGATCCTCGGGCACCGGTTCGTGGGCCAGCGAGGCGATGGCCAAAGCGGCGGCCTTCTTCATCTCCTCGTTGATGGTCGTGGCCCGGCAGTCGAGGGCGGCGCGGAAGATATAGGGGAAACCGAGCACATTGTTGATCTGGTTGGGATAGTCGGAGCGGCCGGTCGCGAAGATGAGGTCGGGGCGCGACTTCATGGCTTCCTCATAGGCGATCTCCGGGTTGGGATTGGCCAGGGCAAAGACAATGGGGCGCGGGGCCATGGAGCGGATCATCTCCTGAGTGAGCACATCGGCCACCGAAAGGCCCAAAAACACGTCAGCGTCGAGCATGGCGTCGGCCAGAGTCCTGATATCGGTGCGGTCGGTGGCGAAGCGGCGCTTGTAGGAGTTGAGATCGGTGCGGTCGGCGCGGATGACGCCGTGCGAGTCGCACATGACGATATTCTCGGGGCGCATGCCCAGAGCGCAGTAGAGCCGCGTGCAGGCCATGGCGGCCGCTCCGGCACCGTTGACGACCATGCGCACCTCGGCGATCTTCTTGGCCTGGATCTCGAGGGCGTTGATAAGGCCGGCGGCCGAGATGATGGCCGTGCCGTGCTGATCGTCGTGCATGACGGGGATTGAGCACTCCTCGCGCAGGGCGTCCTCGATCTCGAAGCACTCGGGCGCCTTGATGTCCTCGAGGTTGATGCCGCCGAAAGTCGGGGCAAGTGACTTGACGGTCTCGACGAACCGGCGCGGGTCTTTCTCGTCGATCTCGATGTCGAAAGCGTCGAGTCCGGCGAAAATCTTGAACAGCAGCGCCTTGCCTTCCATGACAGGCTTGGCGGCCTCGGCGCCGATATTGCCCAGGCCGAGTACGGCGGTGCCGTTGGAGATCACGGCCACGAGGTTGCCGCGGTTGGTGTATTCGTAGGAGTCCTCGGGGCGGTCCTTGATGGCGAGGCAGGGAAAAGCCACGCCAGGCGAATAGGCCAGGGCGAGGTCATGAGGCGTATCGTAAGGCTTTGTGGGCACGACCTCGATCTTGCCCGGCTGCGGCAGCCGGTGATAGTCGAGCGCCTGCCGGCGGGTGACGGGTTTGTTCATATCCGGAGTGTTTTTGTTGATAAAACACTCCGAAAGGGGCATTTGTTTATGGGCGCCCCCCGATGGAAAGCGGCCGGATCAGAATGCGTTGCTTTCGCCGTGGATGGCATTGAGGACGGTACGGACTATGATCTTGAGATCGCGCAGGAAAGTCCAGTTCTCGATGTACCACACGTCGTACTGTACGCGCTTCTCCATCTTCCAGAGCTCGTCGGTGAGGCCGCGGTAGCCGTTGACCTGGGCCCAGCCGGTGATTCCCGGCTTGACGAGGTGACGCACCATATACTGGTCGACGAGCTTGGAGTACTCCTCGGTGTGCCTGACCATGTGGGGGCGCGGACCGACGACCGACATCTCGCCGCGGAACACATTGATGAACTGCGGCAGCTCGTCGAGCGACGTACGGCGCAGGAAGTCGCCCAGACGCGTCTTGCGCGGGTCGTCGCGGGTGGCCTGCGCGCGGTCGGCGTCGCTGTTGACGCGCATGGTGCGAAACTTGTAGCACCAGAATTCGGTGCCGCGGTAGCCCGTACGCTTCTGCTTGAAGTAGACCGGCCCGGGCGACGACACCTTGATGGCGATGGCGATGGGGATGTAGATCAGCGGGTAGAAGCAGAGGAATACGGATGAGAACACCAGGTCGAAGCCGCGCTTGACCAGGCGGTTGATGCTCTTCTTGAGCGGGTTGCGGCGGATCGACAGCACGGGCACCGCGCCGATGGTATCCATCTGGAAGCTGCGCGAGATGTACTGCGAGATCTGCGGCACATAGAAGAAATCGACCACGTTGTCGTCGGCGACCTTCACGACCTTGGTCAGGATCTCGGCATGGCCCGGCATGGTGTAGTAGATCTGGTCGATGCTGTTGGCCTTGACAAAGGCATCGATGGAATCGAGGGTACCGCAATAGCGGCCTACGAAATCGGGACGCCATTCACGGTCGAAGAAGCCCATGATCTTGTAGCCGAAGCCGGGGTCGCTGAGCATCTGGTCGTAGAGGCGACGGGCCGTGGCGTTGGTGCCGACGATGATGACGCGCTTGTAGTTGTAGCCCCGGCGGCGGTAGCGCTTGATCAGGCGACGCGACGCCAGCGACCACAGCAGGGTAGCCAACGCCAGCATGCCGTAATAGGTCAGATAGAAGCGGGTCGGGAGGCGCGTGACGTCGGTCAGCGCTATGAGCGACATGAAGAACAGGGCGTAGAGCCCCACGGTGGTCATCGACTCGAAGGCGACGCGGTCGAGCTGTATGGCCCGCAAGTCGTCGCCACGGTGCCACACGCGGATGAGCACGGGAATGAAACTGAGATTGACGAACAGCCACAGAATACCCGTGGTGACTGTGCTGCCGGTCACGCCGGGATAAATCAGCAGGGTCACCAGAAAGAATATGTTGACGAGCGCCCAGTCGACGGCTGTGAGCGCAGGCTTCAGGAATCGTCCGAAACGTTGGCCGGTAATCTTCAATTCAGGAGCTTATATGGCCGCCGGTCCCGCATGGCGGGGCTGGCGGCGAATGGGTTGATGAGTGTCAGAGCTTGGCGGTGACGACCTTGATCTTCTCCTCAAGGTCGGCGATGTCGGCGCGCAGGGCCTCGGCCTTGCGTTCGAACTCGCGGAGCATCGAGTCGCCCGACTTGCTCTTCGACGACAGGAAGCCGAGATTGTTCTCGTAGGTGCGGAGTTCCTGACGGCGCGCTTCCAGGGCGCGTGTGAGTTTTTCGCGCTCGCGGTAGAGCTTGTTGTCATCACCTTCGATGGCGCTGACGTTCTGCTGGAAGCGCTCCATGCGTGCCTGACTGCGGCGCAAGTTGAGCTGATCGCGGACGGCGTCGAGCTGCTGGCGGTAGGCGTCGTAGACCTTGTCTTTCTCGCGGAACGGCACGTGCCCGATCTCCTTCCAGCGGTCCTGGAGCTCGCGTATGCGCCCGATGGCTTCCTCGCGGGGTGTGTCGGCTGTGATTTCGGCCAGGGCCGCGATCACCTCGCGCTTCGCCTTGAGGTTCTCGTTCTCCTCGCGGCGCGCGCCCGAGGTGGCTTTCTTCTTCTGCTCGAAGAAGTAGTCGCAGGCGGCCAGGAATCGCTTCCACACGGCGTCGCTGTACTTCTTGGCCACGGTGCCGACGGTCTTCCACTCCTTCTGCAGGGCCACGAACTCATCGGTAGCGGCTTTCCAGTCGGTGCTGTCCTTGAGAGCCTCGGCACGCTCGGCCAAAGCGGTCTTGCGGGCAAGATTGTTGGCCAGTTCCTCGCGGGTGGTCTGGAAATATTCGGCCTTGGCTGCGAAGAACTTGTCGCAGAGCTCGCGGAAGCGCGAGAAGAGAGTCTTGTTCATCTTCTTCGACGCGAAGCCGAAGGTGCGCCATTTCTGCTGCAGTTCCATCACACGCTTGGTGGCCTCGTCCCATGCGCTGAACGACTTTATGGCTGTGATGTCGATGGCCTCGAGCTCGGCGATCAGAGCCGCCTTGCCGGCTTCGTTCTCGGCCTCGCGGGCCTTGCGGGCCTCGAAGTGGGCCTGATAACGCTTGTTGATCTCGGCCGACGCCGTCTTGAACTTGTCCCAGATCTCCTCACGGAATTCCTTGGCCACAGGACCGATGCGGCGCCACTTGTTGTGAAGCTCCTGCAGGCGGCGGTAAGCCGTGATGATGTCATCGTCGGTGAGCAGTCCCTCGGCCTCGTCGAGAAGCAGCTGCTTGCTGTCGAGATTTTTCTTGAAGTCATAGTCGCGCAGCTCCTTGTTGATCTTGAGGTTGTCGGAGTAGCGTTCGCGGGCGTCCTGGAATTTCTTCCACACGGCTGTATCCTCCGTGGCAGGCACCTCGCCTATGGCGTTGAATTCTTCCTGCAGCTCGCGGTAGCGCGGGAAAGTCCGGTTGACGTTGTCGGTATCTTCGGCCAGAGCTATGATTTCGGCGATGATGGCCTGCTTGCGCTCCAGGTTGCCGACCTTGATGGCCTCCTGCTCGGCGGTGAAAGCTGCCTTCTTGTCGCGGATGGCGTTGAAAAGCTCCTTAAGCTCTTCTTCCGCTTCAGGTTCAGTCTTCAGGAAAGCATTGATCTGCTGACGGACACGGCGCACGTCGTCGGCCGAAATATCGGCTGCGTCGCGGTCGGCGACCTCGCAGCAGGCCTCCACGACCTGGTCGTGGGTCATGGCGGGAGCGGCTTCGGCGCTTTCGGCGTCGGTCATTTCTTCTTCAGCGGCCTCTTCGGGATCTGTATCTCCGACGAGTTCCGGTTTTTCTGTTTCTTCTGCAGCGGCATCAGCCTGTGCGGGTGCGGCTGTCGTGAGGGTAGTTTCTTCGGCCTTTACGGGAGCCGAAGCGGGATCAAGCATTTCCATAATAAATATTAATTTTGGCCCGCGGGCACGTTTGAGGCCCAAATTTAAGCATTTTTCCCGCAACTGCAAAAAAAAGTTATTTTTTTCGTCAATTTTGTCGTTTCGGGGGATTTTATTAATAATTTTGTCCGAAGATATGGACCGACAGTCGCAACATCTGGCACAACAGCAGCAGCTGGGATTGAAACTCAACCCCCGGCAGGTGGCGTTCGGCCGGCTGCTCGAAATGTCGGCGCCGGAATTCGAGGACGAGGTACGCCGCGCCATCGACGAGAATCCGGCGCTCGAAGTCGTCGAGTCCGCCACACCTGCGACCGCCAACGAAGACTTCAACGAGACTGCCGAGCAGCTGCAGCAGGCCGACTATGCCGACGCCGACGACATCCCGTCCTACCGGCTCAACCTGCCTCAGACATCGTCCTACGACGACTTCACTCCCGGCGCGGCACAGCCCGACGATACGGCGTCGGGCTACGAACTGCTCGAGCGTCAGCTCGACCTGGTGGAACTTACGCCACACGACCGCGACATAGCGACATATATAATAGGCAATATCGACTCCAACGGATACCTCACACGCTCGCCGGCCGCCATAGCCGATGACATAGCCATAGCTACGGGGCTGGAAGTGACCGAAGCCGATGTCGACCGCGTGCTGCGGACGGTCCGTTCACTCGACCCGGCCGGAATCGGCGCCTTCGATCTGCGCGACTGCCTGATGCTGCAGCTCGACCGCATGGACGGCTCGCGGCAGGATGTCGGAGATGCCCGCATGGTTGTCGGAGAGAGATTCGATCTCTTTTCCAAACGGCATTTCGACCGCATGGGCTTGTCGCGCGAACGCCTTGAACGGACGCTCAAGGTCATCCGCGGGCTGAATCCGAAGCCCGGCGCGCTGCTCGAACTCACCGGAAGCGCTGACCGCACACGCCACATATCGCCCGACTTTTTCGTGGACACTGATCCCGACGGCCGCGTGAACGTATCGCTTGCAGGACATATCCCGGAAATGGCCGTGGAACGCTCGTTCAGGCTTGACAGCGGCCGCCCGGCCGACGTGGCTTTCATACGCCAGCGGCGCGACGAGGCTCAGACATTCATAGACATGTCGCGCCGCCGGTCGCAGACCCTGCTCGATGTCATGGAAGCAATCGTCAGGCTGCAGCCGGAATTCTTCGCCACCTACGACCGGGGGCGCCTGCGCCCGATGGTACTGAAAGACGTCGCCGCCCTGACCGGCCTCGATCTCAGTGTCATATCGCGCGCTACTGCTTCGAAATACGTCTCGACTCCGCACGGACTGTTTTCGATAAAGTCGCTTTTCAGCGAGGCATCCGGCGAAAACGCCGACACATCGTCACACGCCGTTCTGGCGGCCATAAAAGGGATAGTAGCAAAGGAAGATGCTGCAGATCCGCTGACCGACGACGCCATCTGCGCCGCTCTTGCCCGCGAGGGCATAGAGATTGCGCGGCGCACCGTGGCAAAATACCGTGAGCGTCTCGGAATTCCTGTAGCCCGCCTCCGCCGCAAATTCTGACACACGCCCGCAACAGTCCGTACATAAAAAAACGGGGCCTCTCTCGCGAGAAGCCGCCGGCTGATAACCTTAAAACCTTAAACCTAATTTTAAATCCTTTTTACCTTGAATTGTACGCTACGATACCTTGTCAAAAATGCCGCTCGGGCCTCTTGACAATGCAAAATTCCTGCGCCTATCATCGCTTCGCAAGCCTGTATATG